>DASPJC010000334.1:0-12389 GCA_035628815.1 Ohtaekwangia sp.
GAGGCCCTGCCGGGTGTTTCCGTATTGTTGAAGGGTACTACGCGGGGCACCGTTACAGACCGCGATGGCAACTACCAGATAACGGTTCCGGAAGGCGCTGTGCTGGTCTTGTCTTTTGTGGGGTTCAAGAACCAGGAAGTAGAAGTGGGTGCCCGTACCACGATCGATGTGACCCTGGAGGTCGATGTGACTAATCTGGGAGAGGTGGTGGTGGTAGGTTACGGTGAACAACGCAAGGTTGACCTCACCGGTTCCGTCGCCATTGTTGATGCTGAAGAGATGAAAAAAGTAACAAACTCAAACATGTCGACCATGCTGCAGGGGAAAGTCGCAGGTGTCCAGGTGACAACCGATGGACAACCGGGTGCCGATCCGATCGTACGCATTCGTGGTCTGAGCACGTTCCGGAGTAATGACCCGCTCTATGTTATCGATGGTGTCGTAATGGGTTACACCATCCGTGACTTCTCGCCAAATGACATCGAATCGATGCAGATACTGAAAGATGCTTCCGCGGCCGCCATCTATGGTTCTCGCGCGGCCAACGGCGTCATCATTATCACCACCAAGCAAGGCAGGAAAGATCAGCCCCTCAAGGTAGATTACAGCGGATACTACGGTGTCGACCAGGTACAGCGAAACGTTTACGATGTTATGGATTCCCGCCAGTATGGCGAATACATGACCATGGCGTACAGCAACAGTAACATGGACGTTCCTGCCGGCTATGATCCGGCCAGCCCAAAGTATATCGATCCCGCGCAGGTGAACACTAACTGGTTCGATGAGGCATTCAAAACAGGTATCCGCCAGAATCACAACATCAATTTATCTGGCGGTGGTGCCAACAATACGTACAACATCGGCCTGGACTACTTCAGCCAGGAAGGAACCATCGAAGGCGCGGGTCCTAACCTGGACCGCTACACGGCGCGTATCAACAATACTTTTGATGTTAAGTTTATCAAGTTTAAAACCGGCATCGTGTACAGTCACAGCGACCAGGACAACATGGCCCTGAGTAACGCCAACGAGTTCGTACAAGGCTTGTATGGCGCACAGTTTCCCGTCATGGCTTCCGTTTCGATCCTGCCGCCGACCATCAAGGCTTACGATCCGTCGACCTGGGTGCTCGATGACAAGATCTCGGCTGCGGCGGAGTATACCTACGACTCTTACGGTTTTGGTACGTACTACGACGACATTCATGGCGACCTGCGTGTAACGAACGTGTTACTCACCAATAGTATATTAAAGCGGAACACTATCGTTGACCGCTTTGTCGGTTCCGGTACTGCCAGTGTCGACCTCATCGATATGATTGGCACAGCAAGTACCAACCACAAGTTCAATTATACCCTCAACCTGTCGTATAGCAAGACCTTTGCGAAGGATTTCACATTCATTCCGTCGTTTATACAGAGCACAACAAACTATCTCTCGAAGAGCAGTGAGACGCTGACGGAGGCCTATCGTAACTATACCACTTCACTGATCGAGAACTTTGCAACCTACGATGGCAGGTTTGGACGCAGTCACGTTAATGCGGTTGTTGGTTATTCATTCCAGCGCGACCTCCGTCACATTCTTACGGGCCAGGGTGTTAACATGCCGGAACCGTACTATCTACAGGTAGGCAATGCACTGAATACACAATCCGTAACGGTAGACCCTGTCGCCGAACACGTACTGACATCGACGTTCGGTCGTGTCAACTATGAATTCGATGAGAAATACCTGCTCTCCGCAACGGCGCGTTATGATGGTTCGAGCCGTCTTAATCCGAAGGACAACCAGGAATGGTTTTACGCGGGATCAGCAGGCTGGCGGATCGATCGTGAAAACTTTTTTCCTGTAAGTGAATCGACGATCAACCTGTTCAAGCTTCGTGGTAGTTATGGCATCCTGGGTAACGAAAATATACCCGATTATGGGTACATGGGTACGATGCAGCGCGGCAACTATACCTATAGTTTTGGCAATGACAAAGTGATCGGATCTTCCATCTCGAACTATGTGAACGAAGACATCCGGTGGGAAAAGAAGGAAACGGTTGACGTAGGGTTGGACATCGGACTGTTCAGCAACCAGCTGGAATTTACGTTCGACTGGTATAAGGCAACCTCGAAAGACCTTCACTATGCTGTACAGGTACCCTCCAATGCAGGTGTTACCAATCCCGACGTAGTGATGAACGCAGCGACCATGGTAAACTCAGGTTTAGAGTTCACGCTTACCTACCACAATGATCAGCATCCTGTGAAGTTTGATATTTCCGCAAACCTGTCCACACTCAAAAATGAAGTGACAAAACTAGGGCTGAATGGCGAACCCATTACCGATGGCAACTCGCGCACAGAGGTGGGTCGTGAAGTTGGTTCGTTTTACGGCTACGTATACGAAGGTATCTTCCAGTCGCAGGACCAGATTGATCAGCGCATCAACGAAGAAGGCGAATTTATCAATCAGCCGGGTGCACAACCGGGTGATGTTGCATACGCGGACATTAACAACGACGGTGAGATCACCAACCTGGACCAGACCTTCCTGGGCAGCGGGATACCCAAAGTCAATTACGGCTTGAACGTACGTGCCGAATGGAAAGGCTTCGACCTGAGTGTATTCGCATTTGGTGCCGCGGGTTTCAACGCTGTGGATTTCGTTGATGTTACCCTGCGCAGTTCATACCGCACAAACAATAAGAGCGTCGAACTGTTAAATGCCTGGACGCCGGAGAATACAAATACCGACGTGCCGCGCGTAGCGTATCAGGCGGAAGGTTCAATCACGAATGATATGTTCAGCCAGCGGTTCATTCAGAATGCGTCATATCTGAAAATCGCAAATGTCCAGCTGGGATACCGGTTTCCCGACAATTTGTTTGGCGGCTATATCAGAAACCTTCGTATTTATGCATCGGGTCAGAATCTGGCGATATTATCAAAATACAAAGGTTACAATGTAGACTTCGCCGGCGGTACGTTGACGCCGGGTTTCAACTATGCTTCGTATCCTACACCGCGAACCGTAACCTTCGGAGGAAGCTTCTCATTCTAAAACATAATCTGTGATCAATATGAAACGATTAAATATAATTCTGACAACGTTGGCACTGATTGGCGGTACCACAGCCTGCGATGACCAGCTTGATATCAAGAACCCGAATTACCAAACCACCTTTGATTTTGGGGATTCAGAGCCGGAACTTCAGGAGGCTATCATTGCGTGCTACAACCGCATCCGCCTGGAGGGTACCTTTGCACGGGTTGGCTATACGCTGGATGCCGTTCGCGGTGATGAAGTATGGAATGCATCCCAACAGTGGTATCTGGAGTATGACAACCTCAACTCTCCCGGAACCATCGGAATTGGCGACGAGTGGCCGTGGCGCGACAACTACCACGTTGTAAACCGCGCAAACTTTGTATTGTCGAAAGTCGATGGTGTTGAAATGTCGGAGGATTCTTATAATGCGATAAAAGGGCAGGCGCTCTTCCTCAGGGCGTTGGCATACTATCACCTGGCGACCTACTACCAGACCGTGCCCCTGATCACGGACTATGCCACCTATGCGGACATTAATACCATGTATGCACCGCTCAATACGCAGGATGAAGTATTTGACCAGATTGAGGCAGACCTCACAACGGCCATGCAGATTCTGCCATCCCGGAACGAAGGAGGGGAATGGGCTAAAGGTCGTGCGACAAGCGGTGCCGCTGCCGGATACATGGCGCGTGCACTGATGTTTCGTCATAAATTTTCCGAAGCGTATACGATATTGAAAGACATCATCGCCGGCGAATATGGAGCATATGCCCTGACGGCAGATTACGGCCACAACTTCAAAGAGGGTACCGAAAACAATTCAGAGAGTCTCTTCGAAGTTCAGTTTATGAATTTTGGTACGGGCGGCACGGACGAAGAGTGGACACCTGTAAATATAAGTGCGCAGGCAACGCAGGGTCATGCGGTGGAAAGTAACTATGCCTCCCAGGCCCTGGGTAGCTGGGGCGACCTGGCTGGTTCACCGTGGTTGTATAACCTGTTCAAAAAGGAGAAGTGTACAGATGACCGGCTCGATCCCCGTTTGTACTGGACCTTGGTGACCTACGAACCTGAATACAGCGCCTACACCGGCCTGCCAACCGCGGCATATCCCGCCGGAGATCCTCGTACCAACACGATTTACCAGCAAGACCTCACGGCAACGCCGGTATCCAACACGGCACAAGGCGGTATATCCATCGCGAAGTTTACCAATGCGAGGAATAACATTTACAAGTCGATTACGAACGGGTTGAAATGCGGTGTGAACCTGCGCCTGATGCGTTACAGCGATGTGTTACTGCGTGCAGCCGAATGCGAAAACGAACTTAATGGTCCCACACAAATTGCAATCAACTACATTAATGAAGTGCGTCGACGTGTTGCGCTTGAAGATCTTGAGCTTTCCGACTTCCCGACGGCTGATCACCTTTTCGAACAGATCGCAAATGTGGAACGGCCTAAAGAATTCGGTTGTGAAAACGGACGTGGTATCGACTTGCTTCGATGGGGATTCTTCTACGACGCAGGCCGTTTGAATCAACTGGTTGAACATGGCTATTACAAGCGTGATGGCACGCCCAATACAGAGGAGCTCACCGAGGCGACTGCTGACGATTCATCTTTCAAATACTACTACAAGGGACACGAATATTTTCCTATATTCCAGGGTACGCTGAATGCCAATGCCAAGCTTAAACCCGGTAACTCGGCAAACCAGAATATCGACAATGGACCTGCTTTCTTATCAAAATGGTCTGTTCGCCCTGTTGTAGAGTAGGAATTCCGTGCTGAAATGAAAGACTTCTTATCGACGTATAATTGTATGTCGATAAGAAGTCTTCCTGTTAAATTGTACAGATATGCGACTGAAATATTTACCCATTTTTTTTATCAGCACTACCGTGCTGTTTTTGGCAGGATGTGGTGATGATCCAAAGCCCAAAGGCATCATCACAAAACCCGACCCGGATACAGATTTCACCGCGCCGACCTATGCCGACGACTACTCATCGATCGCTTCCTGGGGTAGCCGTTCGTCATGGAACCTGGCCAATGTCCACGATCCAAGCGTTGTATATGATGGCGAATACTATTACATGTACAGCACCGACGCATCTTATGGCAATGCGCATGTAGGGCAGGGACACTTCCTCTACCGCCGCTCCAGAGACCTGGTGAACTGGGAATTTCGCGGCATGGCAATGGCCCAGACACCCGCCTGGGTAAAGGATTCGCTGAACAACATCCGCGGGCGCGCCGGCCTCGAGCCGATCGACGCACCTGTATTTGGTCACTGGGCGCCGGTAGTCCGGAAGGTGGGCGACAAATACCGGATGTATTACAGCATTGTCGTGGACAACTACATTGAGAGTGGTGAGCCCAATACAGCGGCGAACTTTGACGGCTCCTGGACGGAACGGGCTTTTATCGGGCTGATGGAAACCACCAGCCTGGAAAGCAATAACTGGACGGATCGTGGCATGGTAGTTTCCTCGGTGTCGGATCGCGGCAATGACTGGTCGCGCGCCAGCCGGGATGACTGGAGCGGCTATTTCAAGTGGAACGCCATTGACCCCTCTTACATCGTCACGCCGGAAGGCGAGCACTGGCTCGTGTATGGCTCGTGGCATTCGGGGATCGTAGCCTTATCCGTAGATCCCGACACGGGAAGGCCCGACCAACTGGAAACGCTCGAGGATTACGGTGTCCGCATCGCGCGCCGTGAGAACAACGACGGCAACCGCTGGCAGGCGCTGGAAGGCCCTGAAATCATGTATAATGAAAATACCGGCTACTACTATCTCTTTCTTGCTTATGACGAGCTATCTGTAGCCTACAACACCCGCGTGTGCCGGTCCACAAGCATCACGGGGCCGTGGCTTGGCATTGATGGAAAAAACATTACGCAGGGTGGCGAGTGCTGGCCTATGGTGACACACCCTTATAAATTCAATCTTCATCCCGGTTGGGTGGGAATTTCGCATTGCGCGGTCTTTGAAGATGAAGCCAATGGAGAATGGTATTACGCCTCGCAGGGTCGCCTGCCTGCGAACGCCGGTGGTAATGCTTTCAGTAATGCCATCATGATGGGCCATGTCCGTCATATCCGGTGGACCGATGATGGGTGGCCCGTGGTCATGCCAGAGCGATACGCCGCCGTACCGCAATCGGAGATTGTGGAGAGCGACCTGGCCGGGGCGTGGGAGAATATTTCGATGAATTACCAGTATAGAGAGCAGCAAACCGCTGCGACGGTTACACTCGGGGCCGACGGTAACGCTACTGGCGCACTGACGGGTGATTGGTCATACGACAAGGACGAAAAAATACTTACCATAGGCACGCAGAAACTTTGCGTGGAATGGGGACTGGATTGGGAGGCTTCACCACGAGCGCCCACGCTCGTGTACGCCGGGCTCACCGCGAACGGGCGCCCCATCTGGGGAAAGAAAAAATTGTAAGCTGCTTTTTTACGGCTGTGCCACTGTACTACGTAAATATGTTGTCCTATTTGTAAGTGGTTCGGGTCCGTTTCTTATCATTTACATATTCGAGAAGATCTCCTGGTTGGCAGTCGAGTGCCTGGCAAATGGCCTCCAAAGTGGTGAAGCGAATTGCTTTCGCCTTGCCTGTCTTTAAAATCGAGAGATTGGATAATGTCAAATCGACTCTTTCAGAAAGCTCGTTCAAAGAGATTTTTCGTTTTGCCATCATTACGTCCAGGTTTACAATGATCGGCATAAGTTAAACGGTTAGGTCGTTTTCAGATTTCATGTCAAGGGCATTCTGTAAAATCTTTTCAAATATCGCAGCAGCAGTGGTAACGACAATACTGGCAAAAGTTGTCACGATGCACATCGCAATGAAACCAGCTGCATCTTCACCTTTTGGATGGGATATGATTATATATAGGCCTGCTGCCACAACCAGAATACTGAATAGCATTGCGCAATACTTGATGCTCTTTAATGCCTCAACTGCGTCTGGTGAGAATACTTTGTTTTGCCCGACATATCCCAGCAGTCTGAACGCTTTATACAGCGCAACGAAAAAAGCGACCGATGCGGCATAACCATACAGAATGAACGGGTCTGTGTAAATGCTTAGCAGGTCCAGGTTTGCTGCTCTTCCTTCTGTCCGGGGGAACCACATTAAAGCGCCAAGCACCACGATACCGATAATCACGATGACGATCTGAAGAAATACTGTTGAAGCTCTTTTCATAGCATTTTGAAATTTTTAATTTACCTGAAAATTAATCAAAATTTATTGATAAACAATAAATATGTATTATTTATTAGATTTAATTGTTGTACGGTTTTGGTCATGACCGTCTTAACAACTTAAAAACTGGTTTGGGTTGCGTTTGACGAAACATAAGAATGGGGCCTTTTAGGGTCTGACCAGGCTAAATCAGGCTCCGTATCCATTCACTTTAAATTACTAATTTGCCGACCTGGCGAAACTGCGACACTTTTCGCGGACGGTCGGTTTTTAGGAAGTGAACAAGCGGCCCGGGCGAGGGTACGAAGTTTCTAAATCTTTGTTCCATGATCAATTACCGTATATACGCGCCACAAGGAATACTCGCACAGTTCGTGAGATTCTTTTGGAGTTTAGAAGCGGAGGTCAATTATTGCGAATCTTTTGTTCATCGTGCCCTCCCTGACAATTGCCCTGAATTAATATTTTATTGTAAGGGCAGCTTGTCAATAAGCTCTCCGGACGGAGAAGAAGGACGGACCTTCTCATCCGGCATTTTCGGTCAGGCGAAAAAATTTCGACAGTTCAGAACGGAGCGGAGTTTTGGTTTATTCGGTGTCTATCTTTATCCTTATTCCCTCAGGATGCTTTTCAATCTGCCGGCAGATCCGTTATGCAATGAGAAGGTCGATAGTGAAACGCTCTTTGGATTCGAAGGCAAAATGCTTGAAGAACGAATTATTTCGGCTGTTACCCAGGAGCACCGTGTGCGAATCGCGTCTGACTTCTTTGCAAAACGAATCCGGTCGATGCGTGATCACGATACAACGTTTGCGTGCAGGATTCAATCGGTAATTGAAAATAACGACGTTCATTCGATCTCCTCTTTCGCGCATCACTGTAACCTGTCACGAAGGCAATTTGAGCGGAAGTTCAGGGAATTTTCCGGACTTAGTCCAAAAGATTTCTTTAGTATCATGCGATTTAAGAAAGCCCTTAATGAGATTGCGCAGGGAAGCAGATCGCTTGCACAAATCGCCATTGACGCCGGCTATTATGACCAGTCCCACTTCACGAACGAGTTTAAGGACTTTTCTGGTTACACCCCCAAAACATTTTTGCTCAACCACCAGCATGAAGTGGATCAGCGCGCCACCCGTGACTTTAAGGAATAGAATGTCGCAGTTTTCCAAGACTATCGGTGTACTGGTTGTCTTCTTTGCATCAAGCGAAAGGGACCCATGGATGGGTGAGAATAATACCGCGGTCATTCGTTCGGTAGTGAACTTGAATTAAACGTTTGAAATCATGAAGAGCACATTTATTATTCCTGAAACTGTCAGTGTACGTTATATCGTCAATGACGTTTCCGCCAGCGTTAAATTTTATGTGGAATTATTGGGATTTGAAGTTGCAATGAATCCACCAGCTGGGTTTGCGATGTTGTCAAAGGGAAACTTGCGCCTGTTGCTCAATGCGCCAGGGGCCGGCGGCGCAGGGCAATCCATGCCTGATGGTGTTTCCCCCGCTCCGGGAGGATGGAACAGGATCCAGCTGCAAACAAAGGACATTGCTGGTGCAATAACGGAACTTCAGCACAAGAAAGCCCAGTTTCGCAATGCGTTGGTTACAGGAAATGGAGGCAAGCAAATTCTACTACTGGATCCTTCAGGCAACCTGATTGAACTGGTGGAGCCGAAAGATTAGATCTGTGTTTTATAGATTCAAAACCTATCTGGTATGAAAGAAGGTGTTTGGTACACGATGATGTTTAGTTGACGGTTACATTCTCCAGCGCAACGCTTTCGAAATTGACGGACAAGCGGTGAATCAACAAGCGCGGGAAGTGGATAAGCCAAAACGAGGGAACAAGTCTCTCCGTTAGGCGGCTTACTGCTGGCCAGCCCTATGCCTTGTTGGAGGTGTAGCTGCTTTGGCGGGCGTCATGATTGGCTGGCGTGTTAGAAGCCTTTCGACGAACAACCTGGTCTGGTCGTGCGGAGCTTACTGATCTGACTTTCTAAACTTATATATTGCCTTCACTTTTGTAGTAACCGTAATCTCAGACTGCGTGTAAGACTCCTCAATATTCACTTTAGCTTCAAGTACGTCCGCTGTTTGTTTGGTAATAACCGCTTCTTGTGAGACACCATCGTTAGTAATGATCAGCGTCTGACCATCCAACTCCCAGGTGCCATCCATAAAGGCATCGTTAAACTCATAATCCTCTGTAGTGGTTTGTCCCGCTACCTTCGTTGTCAATTCGATAGTATAGCTGCCCTGACTTACAACGGCGTTTGGATCTACAGAAAACGTGGTAATGTAGTCCATGTTTTTGCCCTTGCCTGTAAAGGTGGCGTTAATGGTATTTCCTCCGAAAGTTGTGGCACTCGTACCACTGTAATCAATGGCTGTCATATCCCAGGTACCGGTTAATCCTTCAACCGTTGGAAGCGCGGGTGCTTGTTCATCTTCACTACAGGAAAAAAACAGTACTACAAGGCTGACGATAAAAAATTTTGTGATCTTCATAGGGCCGGGTAATTACGTAATAGTCGGACACAACAAGCTGTATCCTGCAGGCAAAAGTAGGTTAATCATAAAAGATAAATTGTTGGAATATCGCTTAAACATTACGTCTGACTAAAATAAATACTGGGACCTGGCTCCGGACCATTCCAATGCCCGTTAATCTAGCCCAACTATATCAACACGCTGATCGACCTTGAGCCAAAGGAATGTCGGTTTAAGAGTCAATAACGTGTAATCTCCTTGGTATGACTTCGTCATACCAAGATCACAAGGATAGGATACCGAACAGGAAAGCTCAGCTTCCTTTGACTGGTACGTTAGTGCCTGACTTGCGAGAAAGCGTATAGAATTTCGGTTCCGATCTCCCTGACTCGTTCAGCATATTTTTCGGATTCCAGCGGCGTGCCATCAAAGTCTTTTGGATCGTCGTAGGGGAGGGATATCCGTTTTTCCATTCCAAGCACGACAGGGCAATTTTCGTCTGCATGGGAGCACGTCATGATGGCTGCAAATCCCTTTTTAGGATTTGACGGTGAATCGTACTTCTTTGAAAAAGCGATCACTGTTTTCGCCTCGTCTGAAAATGAAACTTCATAGAGGGGATTGATTCCTTCTGCGCTTATTGCGATTTTGAAACCGGCCTCCTGCATAGCCTTCACCGCCCTGGGATTGAAGGCCGTCGCTTCAGTGCCACCGGAGTAACTTAAGAGATTTGGGATGCCATAATACGCAGCTGCAGCTTGTCCCCATAGCTGTGAAATATGACTTCTGCGCGAATTGTGGGTGCAGATAAAAATGAGTTCTGTCTTTTCATTTTTCCTTGCTTTCGCCTCGACAAAGGCGGACAGCTGCTTCAAAATAGTTTTACGTCCTTCAGAGATTCCATCAAAATCATTGATCAACGTTTGGATCGTTTCAGCAAGTGGCTTATAAAAGACAACACGTGTTTCAGCCGGGGTTGACATGGTTTTTTCGTTAGGTGCTGTTGGTTAATTCCGCTGCGCATTATCGTAATATTACGGTAATTGGCAAAAAAATCAGCAACAATTTTTAGTCGTTAATTTCGGGAATATGTTAGCAAAGATGTCGCGTGCCTCAATTACGTCCTGCTGAACATCTGAAGCCGGAAGATTGGGAAATAATAAGACACTAAGGGAGCAAATCGACTTGTTATGAGCGAAGCGCAATTTGATATAGAAAAATTTTGACTGGCGTGAGGCGTAAAGGCTGCAGAATTCACGTTTGAAGCCCGTATGCTCTTTGGTTTTTAAAGGGATTTGTTTTTTTTAGCCTGCTTTTTAATGTTCTTCGTAAATATTTGGGCGTTATGACATTAAAGATCTCATGCCTTGCTTCCTGTAACCTATTCTGTTTTTTATGATCGAGCAACTGCTTTCAGCATTAAAAGGTATTTCGGATTTGCCCGAAACAGAGGAACGCAAGCTTCGTAGCCTTGTCTATGAACAGAAGCTGTCAAAAGGTGAAGTCTTTATACAGGAGGGGACTGTACCGCAAAAATTTGCGTTTGTAGTCAAGGGTCTATTCCGCTATTATTATATCAATGAAAAGGGTAGTGAGTTTACGAAAGGATTTTTTCCTGAGAATACCTTTATTACATCTTATTCAGCAATGACTGATGGTATTCCGTCCCATTACACGATTGAAGCGTTGGAGGATGCAGTTATTTTCGTTTTTGAATATTCAAAATGGAAAGTGCTTTATAATGCACATTTGTGCTGGCGTGAGTTTCTCCTTGCCTTACTGGAAAAAGGATTTCGCAAAAAAGAAACACGCGAACGAGAGCTTCTGCTTCTGAGTGCTGAGGAGAGATACCGCTCTTTTCTTAGGGAAAAGCCTGCTTTAGAAAACAGAATAAAGCAGCACCTTATCGCGTCCTACCTTGGTATTACGCCGGTGGCTTTAAGCCGCATTCGCCGGAACATGGACAATTAAAAATCTTTTGGGTATAAGTGATTACATTAACATAGGTTAATGTAATTGCATTTCAGGGCGTGTTTCTTTGTGGAAAACGAGGAAATATGAAATTGAATGGTCAAACGATACTTATTACAGGAGGGAGCTCGGGTATTGGTCTTGAACTAGCCCGTCAGCTTATTGCAAGGCAAAACACAGTTATTATCTGCGGGCGATCTGTCCGCAGGCTGGCAGAGGCAAGAGAAAGTCTTCCGCAAGTACACACTATTGACTGTGATGTTTCCGTGGAAGCGGACCGTGCAAAACTCCTGCAATGGATTGTGACACATCACGCGTCATGCAACGTATTAATTAACAACGCGGCTATCGTAAGTAAAACCGAGTTCCGCACAGATGATGATATGCTCGAGAAGGCGGAACTTGAAATTCGGACCAATCTGTTTGCGCCCATTGCACTTTCTAAAATGTTTCTTCCACTGCTTGAAAATCACGCACACTCAGCTATTGTGAATATTACCACGGGCTTGGTATATGCGCCCCGTGCAGTATATCCTATTTATAATGCCACAAAGGCAGGGCTTCATTCTTTCACACAAGTACTAAGGTATCAGCTCAGGAAGACCGACGTGCGGGTGCTGGAAGTAATGATGCCTGTGGTTGATACACCC
>DASPJC010000335.1:0-5516 GCA_035628815.1 Ohtaekwangia sp.
GAAAGTAAATAATTATTATTTTTTTTGTCCTTTTTGTCAAGGTTGTAAAAGAAGTAGTAACCCTTCACCTGGTTATCCTGGATGATGGTACCCGAGTTCCGGAGCTGCATGCGCACCACCCCTGTTTTGCTGAAGTTCTGCGCCTGTGCAAATTGTGCCAGCACAACAAACACAACGATTAAAAAAATACTGGTTTTCATGGTTTAGTTGATATGTTTAATTTATTCACTTCATATTACCGAGATATTTTCCATCGGGGAACTTTGCGGCGTACGCTTCTTTTACCTTGTCGGGCGCGAGCTTACTCAGTTCAAGCGTGCTGCACATCCACAAGGCATATAGAAACTCCTCATCCTCATAGCAGGTCACGGGGCGGGTCGTCGCATAATAGTAAACTATTGATGCAAGTTCGCTTAGCCTTAATTTATGCATAAAAGTCAGGAACCTGTCGTAGTTATCCGGAAAGCGCGGATCCGGTAACTCCAGTATTTTTCCGAGTTCATGATTGCGCTGGTAGCGGTATAGCTGGTAAAGACATCGCGTGATCATTGCCTGCAGATAGATATTATCGGGAAACTGTTCCGCAAGGATCAGGGCGCGGAATAATGCTTTTCCATACTGCCGGAAATGCACCTCGGAAGCTACCATTTCGAATTCGCTTGCCGTACTAATGTAACGGATGCCACGGGGATCAATATGAGCGTCGCCACTGGTATCCGTTCCCAGCGACTGCATCTGGATATTCAGGGCAACGATCCGCTTCTGACAGTCCGGATGGGTTTTCGCAGAATCATCTTCATCCGGCGGAGCATGCCAGGTAGTGGACTTGGTGTAATCCAGCCAGCTGTCTTTAAACGGATATCCCTTCACGTCAAAATGCTTTTTAAAATCAATGGGGTAACGAAAGCGGAGAATGCTGGTACTATCCAGAATTTCCATCACACGAATCGCAGCGGCGGGTTTGAACCGCGTGTTGGCAAAATACACGAATCCCTGTGCATCGGCCTCGTATTCGTGTCCGCGGGTATGATGGGTGATCGAAAAGCCCAATCCTTTAAATACTTCCTTCATCTTTGTATACCGGTCATACTCGCTCTTGCGCGCGGCGTCGATCTTTTTTTTCAGCGCTTTGTCAAAGTTGAGTTTTGCCAGTGAGGTGAGATCCTGACGGGAGTGTTCCTTGTGAAAATGAGCCATCTCATGGCACAGCACGAAAGCGACCTGCGCGTCATTTTCCATACGGGCAAGTAACCCCAGCGTAAACCCGAGTGTGCCATCGCCAAAGCTCACAGCGTTCGGGGCCGTTGATCGCATGGCATACACCTGCGTTTCACGGGGTATTCCGGGATTTGCCTTGTATATCTCTTCCAGGATGCCTTGCAGGTATGGCGTGATGACATCGTCATCGATAAAAAGGTCGTCGTTGTAGTTCCGTATCAGGTATTCATACCGCTTTTCATAAAGCGATTTTAAAAAAGCGTTGACTTGCGAGGAAGAACCCGTAATACCTGCCTTATCCTTTTCAAGCTTTGTTTTCAGTTCACCCAGCAAAGCGGGCGGAATGGTATCCAGAACAGGTGCCGGTTTATAATTTTTTTCAAACTGGGCAAACAGACAAAAAGCCGGGAAACAAAGGACGAGCACGCCAAAAAACCGGATCATAGCTACAACTGGGGTTATACCACAAAAATAACGAAACAGAAGGATCTATTAATTGTCTCCCGGACGGGAAAATGGCACATATCATACCAACCTTGCATATGCCTAAAAAACAGCGCTTTTATTTATCGGAAATAACCTTGCTATTTCCGCCCGTGTCTCTAAATTATTGGTTTTTCAGTCGGGCTATTCCACATGAAGACGCTGATATTTCTGCTTGCGCTGACGGCACTCTGTTCCACTGGAAGCGATGTCCGGGCACAGCCTGAACTGTACAGGTTCAAGCACCTCGATGTCAACACCGGGCTTACCTATAACGAGGTTATCAGTTTTGTTAAGGACCGGAAAGGATTTCTATGGATCGGCACTACGGCAGGGTTAAACCGGTTCGATGGATATGCCATCAAACCGTACCTGAACGACGTACGTGACTCGACCAGCATCAGCGACAACTACATCAATACAATTGCCGAAACGCCGGATGGGCAGCTCGCTATTTTCACCCCTTCCGGTGTCAACCTCTATGACCCTGCAACAGAAACCTTTACCACGAACCTGCAGCGTTTTTATACACGCTACGGGCTCCGTGCCGGGATGATCAACGACATTGTAAAAGACCGGATCGGCAATTATTGGTTTATGTATGACAGCCTCGGCATGATCCGGCATGATCCTGCGCATAATCAAACTGTTGTTTACAGCCACCGGCCTGGCGACAGCACGGGTATCGCAACGGACTCTATATCCGCATTGACGCAGGATGCGAAAGGGAATACCTGGATCATTCATACCAACGGGGTCTTTGAAAAGATCTCGGGGGATGGCAGCAGTCCACAGGTGCTGTACAGAAACACGTCGATTCAAAACGAACATAAAAATGTCCGGATGGATTACCGGCTATTCGCAGATACCGACGGCGATCTCTGGATTTATGCCGCCAATCAAGTACAGGGTGTTTACTTTTTTGACGTACGCAAACAGACCTTCACGCATCTTCACCAGGATGCCAAGGTCATGCGGCTGAATACCAACATCGTGCGAAGCATCGTCGAAGATGGCGACGGACTATTGTGGATCGCCACCGATCACGGCGGCGTAAACATCGTCGATAAACGAAAGCAAATGGTCCAGTATATTCTGCACAAAGACGAAGACGAAAAAAGCATCGGCCAGAACAGCATCAATACACTTTATAAAGACGACGAGGGTATCATCTGGATCGGAACTTTTAAAAAAGGACTGAGTTACTACCATGAGAACATCATCCGTTTTCCATTGTACAAGCCCTTTCCGATGAACGCCCAAAGCCTGCCATTCGGCGACGTCAACCGCTTTGTCGAGGACGAGCAGGGGAATCTATGGATCGGTACCAACGGTGGCGGACTGATATATTTTGACCGGAAAAAACAAACGTTCAGACAATTCGTGAACGATCCCGCCGATCCCGGCAGTTTAAGCAGCAACGTGATCGTAAGCCTGTGCATCGACCACGAAAAAAAGCTCTGGATCGGAACATACTACGGCGGGCTGAATTGTTATGATGGCCGAAACTTTAAACGGTATATCCAGGAACCGGGCCGGCCCGGGAGTTTGTCTGACCGCAGCGTGTGGGAGATCTTCGAGGACTCGCGGGGTCGTCTATGGGTGGGTACGCTGAACGGTGGTCTCAACCTGTTGGACAGAACGACGGGCACGTTCACGCATTATCGCGCAGGGGATCTGAATTCCATCCAGGGCAATTATATTTCGGCTATCTCTGAAGACCGCGAGGGAAATCTCTGGTTCGGTACCGCTACGGGTCTGGATGTCCTGGTTCGCCAGACGGGCCGGTTTATTCATTACGAAACGGTGAAAGGTGATGACCACAGCATCAGCAGCAACAATATTTTTGACATCCGGGAGGATTCTCAGGGCCGGATATGGATTGGCACAAGCGGCGGACTAAACCTTTTTGACAAGACAACAAGACAATTCAGCAGCCTGACCGTTGAGGATGGTCTTCCGCATAATTCCGTGCTGACTGTCCTGGAAGATAATACCGGCAACCTTTGGTTGGGTACGCCAAATGGTTTGTCCAACCTGACGATCACGCGACAGGATGGAAAAACAGCATACAGGTTTAAGAATTTTGACGAGGCTGACGGACTTCAGGGAAAGCAGTTTAACGAGAACGCGGCCTTTAAGACAAGCCGTGGTGAACTGATCTTCGGTGGATCCAATGGCTTCAATCTCTTCATGCCTGGCCAACTTGGCCTGAATTCACGGCCGCCAACCGTAGTGCTATCCGACTTCCAGATCTTCCAACACAGCGCAAAGCCAGGTGAAAACATTGATGGAAGGGTTATATTAAAAAACTCAATTACCCAAACGGATCACATCACCCTTCCCTACAACAAGAACTTTTTTTCAGTCGAGTTCGCCGCACTGAATTACTTCCACCCGGAAAAAAACAGGTACACCTACAAGCTGGAGGGTCTTCATAGCGAATGGCTGAAGGCAGACAGTAAGTCGCGGAAGGTTACGTTCACGAACCTCGATCCGGGTGAATACATTTTCAAAGTCAACGCTGCCAATAACGACGGTGTCTGGAGTGCCGAACCGACTCAACTATCCATAACGATCCTGCCCCCGTTCTGGAAAACCCGTTATGCTTTTGTTGGTTATGTATTGCTGGTTGTCCTGGCGCTTATCGGGACGCGCAAACTGATCCAGCAACGAGAGCGAATGAAGTACGCCATCGCACAGGAGCGCCAGGAAGCGATACGCATGCATGAACTCGACATGATGAAAATAAAATTCTTCACCAATGTCAGTCATGAATTCAGAACACCCCTGACCCTTATTCTGACACCGATTGAAAGAATACTTCGGCAAACCAAGGACATCAATGACCAGCAGCAGTTCAGGTTGATCCACCGAAATGCAAAACGTTTACTGAACCTGGTCAATCAATTACTGGACTTCCGGAAAATGGAAGTCCAGGAACTCAAACTGAACCCTTCCGAGGGAGACATTATCCAATTCATCCGCGAAACGGTTTATTCGTTTTCCGACCTGTCGGAAAAGAAAAACATAAAGTTCGAATTTACTTCCGGTATCAGCGCGCTGGAAACACTTTTCGACAAGGACAAGCTCGAGAAAATTCTTTTTAACCTGCTTTCCAATGCCTTCAAGTTTACCCGCGAGGGTGGCGAAGTGTCAGTGACCGTCACTTTCTTCGATGACCCGTCGCAAAAGGTTTTACGTATTGCTGTAAAAGATAACGGTATCGGTATTGAACCGGACAAACAGGAAAGGATCTTCGACAGGTTCTTTCAGAACGAATTACCTAAAAGCATCATGAACCAGGGGAGCGGTATCGGTCTTTCGATCACCCGGGAATTCGTGCGCATTCACAACGGCAATATCTCGGTTGAAAGCGACGCTGGCGAAGGGAGCACATTTACCGTAAATCTTCCGATCACTGAAGTATTGCACCACGTCGCAGACCCGGCGACGGAACCGATTGTTTCACCGGTCTCCGACCAGGCAATTGAAACGGAGTGGGATACTGCGGTGACAAGAAAGCCATTACTTTTGCTTGTTGAAGACAATGAGGACTTTCGTTTCTACCTGAAGGATAATTTGAAATTTGAATTCACTATCCTCGAGGCGCGTGACGGGCATGATGGCTGGCGACAGACAGTACGGCATCTCCCCGACCTGATTGTCAGCGACGTGATGATGCCGGAGATGAATGGTATCGAACTTTGCCGGAAGATCAAAAGCGAGGAACGGGTTTCACACATTCCGGTGATCCTGCTAACGGCCCGGACGGAGGAAGAGCAGAAGCTGGAAGGCATTCAAACCGGTGCTGA
>DASPJC010000336.1:0-5324 GCA_035628815.1 Ohtaekwangia sp.
CGACCGTCCGAAATGGAAATGTCAATGAAGGCGGCGTCACTGGTGTTTATGATGCATCGGTACCGGGCGGTGGCGTGCCTAATGGCTCGGCGATCGTAGTAGCTCCTGGCCACACGCTTGTTTTTAATGTCAATGACGTTAACCTGTACCGCACGGAGATTCAGGCTGGTGGTGTACTTGAGATCCCGGCAGGGGCTTTCGATCATCGCCTGGGAACACTCATCGGAGAAGGTACCCTGCGGGTAGTCAGTAACACAACGAGCGTCGTTCTTCCCGCCGCGTATTATAATGATTTCTTTGCGTGTAGCGGAGGAAGCTTGAATTATGACGGTACGGGCAACTATGAGATTATGAGCAGTATCACAACCGTGCGTAACCTCATCTTAGAGGGAACAGGTACGAAAACACTGGCTAATAATGATATCCTGGTTTGCGAAGATCTAACGGTTACTGGTCCCGCCTTCAGGAATGACATCAACAACCGAAATGTGACCATTGGGAATGATCTGATTATCAACAACACGACTGCGACAGGGTTCAGGACAGGTACAGGAGCAATAAGTATCGGACACGACCTGATTCAGACCAACGGACTATTCCAGGGAAGTTCTAACGCGAACATCTCCATTGCATCAGATTTAATGGTTTCAGGCGGGACTTTTACGCCCGGTACGGGTGGAACCGTTAGCATAGGCAGAGATCTTTCATTTTCGGGTGGAAGTTTTTCTGGTGGTGCAGGTACATTGCGGTATTTGTTTAACGGCACCATCCTTCAGACAGTAACCGGCGATTTCTCCTCGTCACCGGCTAATTTTTCGAGATTTGAAATTGATAATACAGCCGGTGTGCGTTTGATGGGAAATGTAAGTATCACGGGTCAATTGCGGTTGACAAACGGAAATGTGTTTCCGGGAACAAACCAGCTTACACTGTCATCTGCAGCAACCGTTGTGCCGCTTCAGGGAAAGTCCAATTCCTTTGTTTCCGGCAGATTGTATAAGGTTCTCGGCGCTGGTTCTAATTTCACATTCCCCATTGGTAAAGACGTGCTTTGGCGAATTGGATCCGTATCAGCGACCAGTGACGCCCGAACCTGGAGCATGGAATATTTCATAGGAAACGCTGACCAGTCTGAAGCGATAGTGGATAACATGACTCCCACCGTGATTGCCCCGCCTATCTTAAGGATGAGTCTGGGTGAGTACTGGAAGGTTGCCGACGACGCTTCGCCAAGTACTGCGCGGGTTGGGTTGAGCTGGGGCGTTGAAAGTGATGTATCCGCGAACACGGCTGAACGAACAGCATTGAAAGTTATGGCGTGGAATGACGCCACCTCGTCATGGGACAGCTATGGGGGCGGTACGTTCAGCGCTGGTCATACTCAGGCATTCGGAACGTTTGTTTCTGCAACACCGCTAACTTTCAGTGAGCGCATCGTAACACTGGGTTCAACTGAAGTGGCCAATCCGCTGCCAGTAGTATTCTCCAGCTTCACCGGTAGCACCGTAGGAAGAACGAACCATTTGTTCTGGGAAACCGCCTCCGAGATTGACAACCACTACTTCATCCTGGAACGTTCGGCAAATGGGGAAACCTTTGAAGCGATCGGTCACGTCGATGCGAAGGGGTCGCCGGGGCGCGGCGTAAGTTATCATTACATCGATGAGCTTCCTTTCACCGGAAGAAATTATTACCGTGTCAAACAGGTCGATCTCGATGGCCAGTTTGAATATTATGATAAGGTGGTTATGCTGACGGTGGAGAATATGGTTCCGTCAGATCTTGACTTCTCCATGTATCCAAACCCCACCAGTAAGAATAGTGTCACCCTGCATGTGGCAAAGGGAAATAATGAGCCCGTGCATGTGAAGGTGTTTGACCTTTCAGGCAGCGTCGTCTCGGAGACAGACCTCCAGGCAGGCGATAATTTCTCAGCGTTCGAATTTGTCTTCGGGAAAGCGATCAGCCAGGGAATTTATATGGTGGAAGTTTCACAAGGCTACATGAGAAAAGTGAAACGCCTGGTGATCAACCATTGATCTGTCAGCTGTTAATCAGATTCAGGATATGGCAGGCCGCAAGACCTGCCGTTTCTGTTCTTAGCCGGCTCGAACCAAGCGACACCTCGCGAAATCCTTGATCCGTGGCTTGCTGCAGTTCGTCCTGTGTAAAATCGCCTTCAGGGCCGATGAGTACCGCGTAAGAATCGCCGGGCGTGGCCAATGCCTGTAGATGGTAAGGGTTGGATGTGTTGACATACGCGATGAATCGCTGCTGCTCATCGATTGCCTGTATCACTTGATTGAGTGGTTGCATTTCTCTGATCACAGGCAGCGTGGCTTTCAAGGACTGCTTCATGGCACTGATGGCGATCTTTTCGAGGCGCGCAGATTTAATATGTGCCCGTTCTGTTCGTGTACTTTGCATCAGCGTGATCTTATCGATACCCAGCTCGACTGCTTTCTCAACAAACCATTCAATCCGGTCAGCACTTTTGGTTGGGCTGATGGCAATGTGAATATGAAACTCCCGGGGCGGTTCGGCGATCTGTTGTTCAATTGAAAAAAAACAAGCCTCCGCATCGACGTGTGTAAGGCGGCCATCATAAAAGAAGCCTCTGCCATCCGTGATCCTGATCAGATCACCGCTTTTCTTGCGCAGTACCCTCGCACAATGTTTCGACTCGTCGTGGTCAAGATTACCAACACCCTTTGGAATACCGGGTTGATAGAAAAGATTCACGCCGGTTAAGCGTATTGCAGGTAAAGCCGGTCTACCAGGTCGATATACTCGCGCATCGATGCATCCCTGGATTTACCTTTTTGGTCAGACCATGCGTCGAATTTTGCAATTGCCTTGAAGTCAAAACCTCCCGGACGCTCGCCCTGCGCATCGCCTTCCGTAGCCTGTTTGAAGAGGGCGTACAACTGCAGCAACTCCTCGTTGGAAGGTCGCCTGGTGAATTCCTTCGAACGTGCGATGGCATTGTCGAATTGCTGTTGTATTTCCATAGGTTAGCCGCGTTTCTCCATTTCGACAAAAGACCGTTGCGTATGACCTGTATAAATCTGACGGGGTCGGCCGATAGGCTCTTTGTTCTCCCGCATCTCTTTCCATTGGGCGATCCATCCGGGTAACCGGCCCATGGCGAACATTACCGTGAACATGTCAACAGGGAGGCCGAGCGCCCTGTAAATTATACCCGAATAGAAATCCACATTGGGATACAGGCGACGCTCCACGAAATAAGAATCCTTGAGCGCGGCTTCTTCAAGTTTTTTGGCAATCTCAAGGATGGGATCGTTGACGCCCAGTTTATTCAGCACGTCGTCTGCTGCTTTTTTAATGATCTTTGCACGCGGATCGAAATTTTTATAGACGCGATGACCGAAACCCATGAGCCGGAAACCGCTGTTTTTGTCTTTCGCTTTGCTGATCCATTTCTCAGTGTCCCCACCATCTTTGCGAATGTTTTCGAGCATCACAATCACTTCCTGGTTTGCACCGCCGTGAAGCGGGCCCCAGAGTGCATTGATGCCCGCGGAAATGGAAGAATATATACTGGCCTTTGATGAGCCAACCATCCGCACGGTGGAGGTGGAGCAATTTTGCTCATGGTCGGCGTGAAGGATCAACAATTTGTCCAGTGCATCGGCAACCACAGGATCCACTTCGTATTGTTCGGCCGGAAGTGAGAACATCATTTTGAGGAACCGCGCGCAGTAGTTCATGGAGTTATCCGGGTAATTAACCGGATGTCCAACGGCATTCTTATACGCCCAGGCTGCAAAGGTAGGCATCTTGGCCAGCGACCTGATGATGCTCAGATGCACGCCTTCGCCTGAACGGTTAGGATCAAGCGACTCGGGGTAAAACGCCGTCTGTGAACAAAACAGGGAGGCCAGTACACCCATCGGATGCGCGGTGGAAGGAAACCCATCGAGTATCTTCTTGGTATCTTCGTGAACGAGTGTATGGGTTTTAATGTCGTAGCTGAACTTCTGGTATTGCTCGGCTGTCGGAAGTTCACCGAAGATCAGCAGGTAGGCAACCTCCAGGAAGTTAGACTTAGCGGCCAGGTCTTCGATAGAATACCCCCTGTATCGCAGTATGCCCTTATCGCCATCCAGGAATGTAATCGCGCTTTTCGTTGCACCGGTATTCTTGTACCCCGGGTCCAGGGTGATGACTTTTCCTTTTTCCAGAAGATCACTGATATCTATGGCGACTTCACCTTCCGAGCCTTCCACGACGGGTAAGATGTATGACTTACCATCAATAATCAATTCAGCAGTTTTCGACATGTTTTCGAGCGTTTTAACAGTGGTTTTAAATATACAGGCTATAATGTTGCGGGCGAAAAAAAATGCCTCAAAAAATGTCTTTTTATCAATTATTTCCAAGAATCAGCGGCAATCCGTCCTTCGACGACCCCACGATCACAATTTTTGCGTTGGGCGATTTCGATAATTCCAGGGTAGCCTCGATACCTCTCATTTTCAGCAGTTTGTCTGACAAGCTACTGTTAACGATATTGTTGGCGATCGCTTCTCCTTCGGCCGCAATTCGTTTGCGTTCCGCTTCGCTTTTTTCCTTGTCAAGCCGGTACTGGTAGGCCAGCGCTTCCTGCTCCTGCTGCAGTTTGTTCTCAATGGCGATCCGGATCTGTTCGGGCAATTTGATCGAACGTATCAAAACGGCTGTTGCGTTGACGTAGTTGGCGTTGAGGATTTTTTCAGTTTCACTTTTGATCGATACCTCGACTTCTGCGCGCTTGGTAGAATAAATTTCTTCCGCGGTAAATTTTGCCATTACCTGACGGGCTACTGACCGGACTTCGGGAATCACAAAACGCACAACGTACTGGTCGGTGAATTTTTCATGAATATGCCCGATCTTGTCCGGCATGGGAAAATACCGCACCGACACATCTACATGAATGGGCAAACCATTTTTGTCGTTGATATCCATGTTTTCTTCGGATGTAATTTCCGCGATCTCATAAATGATGACATCATTCCATGGCGCTTTAATGTGCGTGCCTGCCCCGATGGTATTTTCTTTGTCAAGGCCTTTGCCGAACGGATAAAAAATCACGGCGCGTTCTGACGGTCCGACTTTATAAAAGATGCTGGACGATATCCCCATCAAAACAAAAAGGAGAATGACCCCTATGATGATAAAGGGCAAAAGTCTGCGGTTGTTCATATACGTATGGTTTAATTGAGGTTACAGAATTATGTTCCGGACTTGGAGGGACGGGGTAAGCCCATCAGTTTACCGATGATCAAAACTACAAATAAATTTCCCCAAACCGCTTCGAT
>DASPJC010000337.1:0-14168 GCA_035628815.1 Ohtaekwangia sp.
GGCAATGTACTGGTCATTATCAACGACCTCGAGCAGGCCATCCGGGAAGGTCGCGTGGAGCACATCAACCTGCTGCTAAGGCAACTCGGAAAGACCGCTTTCATCAACAAGCAAAAACTGACGCCCTTCGATGAAGCGGTGAGCTTGTGCTGGTTCCTGGAAAATGTTTTTTATTCCGTTATCCCGGGTATCATCCGTAAGCTCATGACGGGCTTACAGGTACCGTTGGAATCCTGGACAAACTTCGACCTGGTAAAAATCGGCTTCTGGCCGGGTGGCGACCGTGATGGGAATCCGTTCGTTACGCACGAGATCACGATCAAGGTCGCACAGCGTCTCCAGGAAACACTCCTAAGATGCTATCACCGTGATCTTCGGTTCCTGAAAAGACGGCTTACATTTAAAGGGGTCGATCACATCATTACGAGAGCCGAGCGAAAGGTGTACCCGATCGCCTATGGTGGCTATGGAGAGATCTATAATAACCCGGACGAATTATTGAATGATCTGTTCGAAGCACGGGAAGTTCTCATAACAAGGCATAACAACCTGTTCCTCGATCTGCTGGATGATTTCATTTTGAAGGTGAAGATCTTTGGATTTCATTTCGCGAGCATGGACATCCGGCAGGATAGCCGCAAGCACGCTTATGCCTGGGAAGCATGTCTTGCCAAGCTGCAGGGTAAAAACAAGAAGCTCAAAAATTTTGAGAAGCTTTCCAACCGTGAGAAAATTGAGACGCTGCTCTCTTTGAATTTCAAACCTGCGTCGATGAAATTCGAGGACCCTTTCATTCCTGAACTGATTGAAAGCATTGATGTCATCGGGCAGATACAGGCGCAGAACGGGCCGGAGGGTTGTCACCGTTACGTGATCAGCAATTGCCAGTCGGCACTCGATGTGATCCGCGTATACCAGTTGGCCAAACTGGTGATTGCAAAAAAGGATGATATGATCCTGGATATCGTGCCGCTTTTCGAAACGATTGAAGATCTGGCCAACGCTCCGGCGATCATGGAGGAATTGTATACCATTCCGGCCTACCGCGATCACCTGAAACGCAGGGGCGGTAAACAAACCATCATGCTCGGCTTTTCCGATGGGACCAAAGACGGCGGATACCTGCGCGCGAACTGGTCGATCTACCGCGCGAAGGAGCGCTTGACCAAGATCACTGCCGAGCAGGGTTTCACCGCGATCTTTTTTGACGGAAGAGGCGGACCTCCCGCACGTGGCGGTGGAAATACGCACGATTTCTATGCCTCGCTGGGCGATACCATTGAAGACAATGAAGTACAGCTCACCATTCAAGGGCAGACGATCAGTTCTAATTTTGGCAAGCCTGTTTCATGCGCCTATAACCTCGAGCAGCTGCTTTCCGCTGGTGTCGAGAATGATGTGTTCAAGGGCATCAGCTACCTGACGGAAAAAGACAAAAGCCTGCTGGATGCATTGGCCGATGAAGGTCACAAAGCCTATCTCGACCTGAAGCGACACCCGAAGTTCGTTCCCTACCTTGAACGCATTACACCACTTTCATTTTTCGGTGATATCAACATCGGCTCGCGGCCTGTCAAAAGAAATTCCGGAAGCCTGAAGTTCGAGGATCTGCGGGCGATTCCTTTCGTTGGTTCCTGGGCACAGATGAAGCAAAATATCCCGGGATTTTTCGGCGTGGGAACCGCCCTGCGCGAATTGAAGCGCCAGGGCAAGATGCGGGAATTGAAAACGCTGTTCCAGGAATCACTTTTTTTCCGGACACTGCTGAGCAACAGCATGATGTCGTTGACAAAATCTTACTTCCCGGCAACGGCGTACCTGGCAAAAGACAAGGAGTTCGGCGAATTCTGGAAGAAGATGTATGCGGAATTCAAGCTTTCAACAACCATGATCCTGGAAGTCTCTGGCCTGCAGGAACTGATGCAGAATACCCCTGTCAACCGGGATTCGGTCAAGCTTCGCGAGCGTATAGTGCTTCCGTTAATCACGATCCAGCAATACGCGTTGCAACAGCTCCGTGAAATGGGCACGGCCGACAAGCCTTATGAGCAACAGTATCGTACGCTGGTACTCCGGTGTATGTTCGGGATTATCAACGCTGCCAGGAATTCTGCTTAGGTATAGGTTCAAAGTTTAAGGTTCAAGGTTCAAAGTTTAAGGTCCAAGGTTCAAGGTTTACGATTTCGCTGTTCGTTAATGACCCGGACGTTTGATGACAATTCCAGATTCGGCTATTCAAAAGTCGATATTCAATATTAATTCTGGTTCGTGCGCTCGTCTTGCCAGATGAGGGTTTTTTTCGCGCTTGAGATGTCAGGGCAATCACCGCTGCCCTTGCCTGTGAAGCCTCCGTCGGGATGGCAAATGACCTCGCAGTCGGTCGTGAGCAAGTCGCTGTACATGTCGCAGCAATATGCCGGTATGTAGTAATACGTTTGGCCTGAATCCATAGTAAGTTCCCAGACCGACGCCGGAGGATTCCGCACATTTTCTGCTTTCAGCGCAGCGATCGTTTCATTGATGCAGGCTGGGATTCCGGATTGCGTTTTCTTTTCTCCTACCGAGCTTTCGCCGTTGTCACACCTTGCACTGGTCAGGAGAATTATAAAGGATAAGTAGATCACGGTCTTAATACAATAAGGTTTTTCTATTAGACACCCGGAGCTATGAGTAAGGTTGGAGGGAATCAGCCTTCTGTCGTTTGCCGCAGGAAAGTTCCTTCAAAAAAAAAGCCCCTGACTTTCGCCAGGGGCCTTTTCCAATAATCTGCGAACTAAGAATTATCTTTTTTCTCCTTCGAAGAGGTTTTCGTCTTTTTCACCTTAATGGTGAGGACGTCCGATTTTCCGTCGTAGTCGGCA
The DNA here is from genome assembly GCA_035628815.1 of Ohtaekwangia sp. GTDB lineage: Bacteria > Bacteroidota > Bacteroidia > Cytophagales > Cyclobacteriaceae > Ohtaekwangia. The sequence continues at coordinate 2,862 of DASPJC010000337.1, forward strand.
AGAATGGTTCCGCCTTCCTCGACTTCACCTTTCAGGATTTCCTCGGCTACCGGATCTTCGAGGTATTTCTGGATCGCCCTGTTCAACGGACGGGCACCAAACTGGTGGTCATAACCTTTCTCGGCAAGAAAATCTTTTGCCTTGTCGGTTAGTTCCACGGTATAGCCTAGCTGCGTGATCCGATCGAAAAGTTTGCGCAGTGTAAGGTCGATGATCTTGTGAATGTGCTCGCGCTGCAGTGAGTTGAACACGATCACATCATCCAGGCGATTCAGGAACTCCGGACTGAAAGCGCGTTTCAGGGCGTTCTGGATCGTTGCCTTCATGTGTTCTTCTTCGGTTTCGCGTTTCGATGCAGTCGCGAAGCCGATACCGGTTCCGAAATCTTTCAGGTCGCGGACACCGATATTGGAAGTCATGATAATAATGGTATTGCGGAAATCTACGCGACGCCCCAGTCCATCTGTCAGGATTCCATCATCGAGTACCTGTAGCAGGATGTTGAATACATCCGGGTGCGCTTTTTCAATTTCATCCAGCAGTACGACCGAGTATGGCTTGCGTCTTACCTTTTCCGTAAGCTGGCCGCCTTCTTCGTAACCGACGTAGCCGGGAGGCGCACCCACAAGACGGGATACAGAAAACTTCTCCATGTATTCGCTCATATCGATACGTACCAGTGAATCATCCTTATCGAACAGGTAGGTCGCCAGTACTTTTGCCAATTCAGTCTTTCCAACGCCGGTAGGACCGAGGAAGATGAAGGAACCGATGGGTTTCTTCGGATCTTTCAGACCAACCCGCGTGCGCTGTATGGCTTTCACCAGTTTTTTGATCGCTTCTTCCTGGCCAATGACTTTACCGCTCAGCTCTTCGCCCATGTTCAGCAGTTTGTTGCTTTCCTTCTGGGCTATCCGCTTGGTCGGTATGCCGGTCATCATGGCGATCACATCGGCCACATTGTCTTCATCAACCGTATATTTCTCGGCGCGGGTTTTTTCTTCCCACTTCGTTTTGGCAATCTCGAGTTGTTCGATCAGCTTTTTCTCACGATCGCGAAGTTGTGCAGCTTCTTCGTACTTCTGGCTTTTCACCACCCGGTTCTTCTCTTTCTTTACTTCTTCAATGGCCTCTTCGTATTTCACGATATCTTCCGGCACATGAATGTTGTTGATGTGAACGCGGGCGCCCGCTTCATCCAGCACATCAATCGCTTTGTCCGGCAGGTACCGGTCGCTGATGTAGCGGTCTGACAGTTTTACGCAGGCTTCAATTGCCTCCTTTGTGTAGATCACATGGTGGTGATCTTCATATTTCTCTTTGATATTATCGAGGATCTGAATCGTTTCCTCGGGTGTCGTGGAGTCGATCATCACCATTTGAAATCTTCTGGCCAGTGCGCCGTCTTTTTCAATGTACTGCCGGTACTCATCGAGCGTCGTTGCCCCAATGCATTGGATTTCACCGCGGGCAAGCGCTGGTTTGAACATGTTCGATGCGTCAAGCGAGCCGGATGCACCGCCTGCTCCGACGATGGTATGCAATTCATCGATGAAGAGGATGACGTCGGGTGATTTCTCCAGCTCGTTCATCACGGCCTTCATGCGCTCTTCGAATTGTCCGCGGTATTTGGTACCGGCGACAAGTGAAGCGAGATCGAGTGTTACCACCCTTTTCCCAAACAGCACACGGGAAACTTTCTTCTGAATGATCCGCAAGGCAAGGCCTTCAGCGATCGCTGTCTTACCCACGCCCGGTTCACCAATAAGGATCGGGTTATTCTTTTTGCGCCGGGAAAGGATCTGTGCGACACGTTCGATCTCCTTTTCGCGTCCGACGATAGGATCAAGTTTATTGTCCTCCGCCAGGCGGGTTAAGTCGCGGCCGAAATTATCAAGCACCGGCGTCCTTGATTTTTCAGTTCCCTTCTTTTCTTTGCCTGCAGCACCCTGACCGCCACTGCCAAAGATTTTGGATGAGTCATCATCCGGATCGTCGGTATCCTGGGACGCCATCGGACCTTCATTCTGGTATTCGAGCATTTCTTTTACGGTCTCGTAGTTTACGTCAAATTTATTTAAGATCTGGGTTCCGAGGTTGTCGTGATCGCGAAGAATGGAGAGCAGCAGGTGCTCGGTTCCGATAAGTTGTGCTTTGAAGATTTTGGCTTCGAGATACGTGATCTTCAGCACCTTTTCGGATGCCTTCGTCAGCGGTATGTTCGCCAGGTTCTTGATCTGGTGCGTGGCTGTACCTTTGGATATCTTTTCTATTTCGTTCCGAAGTTCATCCAGGGGTACTCCCAGTTTTTTCAGCACACCGACAGCGACACCTTCCCCTTCCCGGATCATGCCGAGGATGAGGTGTTCAGTGCCTATGTAATCATGCCCCAAACGCAACGCTTCTTCCCGGCTCAGCGATATTACTTCCTTTACCCGGTTGGAGAATTTAGCTTCCATAAAAAATGAGTGAAATGATTAATGTAAATGTAAAAGTTTTTGCGAGTTCTATACTATCGATCCCTGAAACTTTAATATGGTTAAAAAACGCTGCCGGATAAGCATTTGTTCATTTTACCGGTGAAGAATCCTTAACAATCTTTGATGATGAGGGTCCCGCACAAAAGATCAGGTCGATCAGGCTGAGATTCTCTTCAAAGTTAGAGCCAAAAACCTGAGCATAGGGAGCCGGTGTAAAGAATTCATCCAAATGTTCTGTTTTCTTCGGATTCAGCCGCGAGCGAATGTCAGTTACAAAGAAAGCAGGTGTCTTTTCGAAGTGGGTGGTCTCCTTTATGGCCGTCTCCCACTTAAGCCATCCAAGACACATTGACAGCAAGGCCATATTCAGGTCGTACAGGAACGTCATCTTTTGAAACAGCACCTTCTCGAGTTCATCCGCATAATATTCAAAAAAAGGCGCATTGCGATAGGCTGACTGGACGGTTCGCCAGTGATTGTTGAGCCATTTTTGCGAGTAGTCAATTTTCACCTGGGTGATCACCGTTTTCCCGTGCTTTCCCGTCAGCGGGATAATGAGGTTTTCCCGGCCGCTTACCGCCCTGATGTGGCAACGGTTCCGGTAACTCTGCTTCATGTAATGTTCATGACGTTCGATCACGATTTCAGAGGCGCCCTGTATCGCGGCGAAGTAAGCGATCGGGGGCAGGTATTGTGTCTCGGCCAGGACTGTTTTCATCAATTATATATTCGCTTGCAGCAAGAGACCATCATGCTATGACATCCTTTAAGTATTCCGTGATGGTGATGCCGATCAGAGAACTTCAAGATAGGCTACGATAAAAGGCGCCGAAATCAGCAGGCCATCGAACCTGTCGAGAAAGCCGCCGTGTCCCGGGAGACTTGATCCCGAGTCCTTGATTTCAATACTTCGCTTCAGCAGCGATTCCACCAGGTCGCCAAAGGTTCCCCCGACGATAATGATCAGCCCGACAATAATCCATTCCACCACGGTAAGGGTATGCAGATATTGCGATAGTCCATAGGCGAAGATCAGGGCGAGAAGCGCTCCACCGAAGAAACCTTCCCACGATTTTTTTGGCGAAATCCGTTCGAAAAGTTTTCGCTTACCCAGGTAGGTGCCGGCAAAATACGCGCCCGTATCGCTGGCCCAGAGGATAAACAGGCATCCGAAAATGATCTCGAAATTGTAGACCCCATTGTCGAATATCACGATGTTCAGCAACGCGAAGGGTACTGCCACATAGAATATTCCCAGGAAAGTAAAGGCGATGTTGGTAAAAGGCTTGCGCTCAAACTTTTTATAAAGCTTGATCATGTACACGCATGACATCATCGGGAAGATGAGAAAGTAGTAACGCTGCGAAAGCTCACCTTTCTCAATGAGGAACGAGAACACAAAGATCACCAGCCCGATGAGCGCGCCAAATGTTTTCTGTGGCGCCAGTCCGTCGAGCCCGGCGAGCTTGTAGAACTCCAGGATCGAGAAAAGACAGAGGATAAAAAAAACGGCGAAGTATCCCCATTCGCTCAGCACAATCGCCGCGATGATGCCAGCAGAACCCAGGATGCCGGTGATAAGCCTTTGCGTAAGATTATTGTATTTGGAAATTGCTTCGGTCACGGCATCTGTGGTTGTGACTGCTAATATGTTCCAAATTTCAATAAGACGAAAGTTTCCTCACCAACCATCTGTTTGCCGCGGTTGCTCCAATGGATGGGCCGGCGGGTTCTCCGCATAGAATTTGCGATAGAAATAGATCAGCAGGCCCAGCATCACGGTGGAACTGATCACGGCGCTCCAGGGTGCCGCCTCGTTACTCTCCATGTCAACCGTGATGACGCCGCGCTGGTAGAGATAGAGTGAAACGACGATGAGCCCGTTGTTGATAAAATGCGCGATGACCGGCATCAGGAGCGAACCGGACCAGTAATACATGTAACCAAACAACGCACCCAGCAACATCCGGGGAAAGAACCCGAAGAACTGAAGGTGGAAGGCACTGAATATGATGGCTGACGTCCAGATCGCAACGTGGATATTACGGGTTGCCCGAAACAGATCATTCTGAATGAGGCCACGAAAAACGATCTCTTCACCAATGGCGGGCAAAATGGCGATGACGAGCAGTCCTAACACCATTGCGCCAAAGGAATCAAACTGTGTAACAAATTTCGTGAGTTCTGTCATGGTGTCTTCCGATGCCCTTGCCCACTTCTCAAACCCCGACATCCAATCCGGAAAGTCGATGTTTTGGTTCCATACCGCGATCACTGAATCGGCGATAATGAACATGACGATTATGAAAACAATCAGGATCACGGGTTGCAGGTAGAGCCGCTGACTGAAAAAATCCGACAGGGGAACGCCTTGTTTTCGGAGCAGGGTCCACGGCACCACGATCAGTCCGAAAAACGTACCGCACGCCTGTAGGATCATGAGGGTGGTGCGTATCCCCGGATCGTCCGTCGGGTGCTGCAGGACCGCGAACATTTCTGCCATCGTGCCGTCGTAAAAGGGAGCAGCTATAAAAAAACCGATGAACGGTCCGATGAGGTTAAATCCCGCAAAAACAAATACAATCGTGAGCAGGATGCTCAGGATGGGATGATAACGGCGCGATGCAGACTCCACATTCTTAATGTTAAGGTAGACGCCGGTATTTTTAAGAAATACTGGCTAAATTTGCCGGCTAATATGGTGAAAATCGGTCAAATAGCGCTTGGTGAGTTCCCTTTGTTGCTGGCACCCATGGAAGATGTGAGTGATCCTCCTTTCCGCGCGGTCTGCAAGGAAGGTGGGGCTGACCTGATGTATACCGAATTCATTTCGTCCGAAGGACTGATCCGCGACGCGGCAAAAAGCCGTCAAAAGCTGGATATTTTTGAGTATGAGCGCCCCATTGGGATACAATTGTTTGGTGGTGATATCGGCAATATGGTCGAGTCGGCAAGGATTGCCACGGCGGTAAATCCCGATCTGATCGACATTAATTATGGGTGCCCGGTGAAAGCCGTAGCGTGCAGGGGAGCGGGTGCGGCGCTGTTACAGGACATTCCGAAAATGGTGAAGATGACCGAAGAGATTGTGAAAGCCACACATCTTCCGGTCACGGTCAAAACCCGCCTGGGATGGGATGACAAAACCAAAAACGTCACGGAAGTGGCTGAGCGGTTGCAGGACATCGGGATCCAGGCGTTGACGGTCCACGGCCGGACACGGGTACAGATGTACAAGGGGGATGCCGACTGGGCATTGATCGGGAAGATTAAAGAAAACCCGCGCATCACGATTCCGATCTTTGGCAATGGTGATATCGATTCGCCGGAGAAGGCGCTTGAATACAAAAACCGCTATGGTGTTGACGGGATCATGATCGGTCGCGCCGCCATCGGATATCCATGGATATTCAATGAGATCAAGCACTTTGTGAGATTCGGTGTAAGGCCTGCGTTGCCGGATATGGCAGAGCGTGTGCGGGCCACAAAAAAACATCTTGCGTTCTCGATCCGGTGGAAAGGCGACAAGCTGGGAATTTTTGAAATGCGCCGTCATTACGCCAACTATTTTAAGGGCTTTCCCGATTTCAAACCGTTCCGGACGCGCCTGGTGGAAGCGCTGACGGAAGCAGAGGTTATTGCCATCCTGGATGAGGTGGTTGCAACCTACGCCGTTGCTGCGTAAACAGTACCTGTATCTTCTTTCCGAACCTTTATAAGTAGTAACTGCACCCTGGAACTTTTTATAACCCCACGTCGTAAGGGTACCTATATTTTATGACCCAAAACTCCCGCGCTTCCGCTATTTCCATTTTTGTTGTACTGACACTGATCTGGGGAACGTCCTTCATTCTGATTAAGCAAGGCCTGAAAGTATTTTCACCAGATGAAGTCGGCGCCCTGAGAGTCGCTTCCGCTGCGATCTTTCTGCTCCCGGTTGCATTATTACGTTTAAAAGAACTGAAGCCGGAACATTACTGGAAGCTCTTTGCCTCGGGCATGGCCGGCATTTTTATTCCGGCATTCCTTTTTGCGACCGCGCAAACGCGGATGGACAGTTCTGTGGCCGGTATCATTAACACCTTAACGCCAATCTTTACCATGCTGATCAGCGCGGTGATCTTTCGTCAAAGGTTTAAAAGCCTTGCGGTCGTCGGCATCTTTCTCGGGTTCAGCGGAACGATATTGCTAAGCCTTTCCCGTTCCGGAAATGCCATCACGGGTTTCAATGCATTCGCGCTGCTCATCGTCGCGGCGTGCTTTTTTTACGGATCAAACCTGAATTTTATTAAGTTCAGGATTCCTGATCTCGGTGCGCTCACGATCACCAGCGTCTCCGTGTTGCTGATCGGGCCTTTGGCATTCGTCTATCTTTTTGGGTTCACGGATTTTACGCAGAAATTTTCGCCGGGTAACGGCAGCTGGCAGGCGTTTGGTTATATTGTATTACTGGGACTGATGAGTACGGCTGTGGCGACTATTCTTTTCAACAGGCTGGTAAAAGTCAGCACCCCGCTCTTTGCCAGTTCCGTGACGTATGTTATGCCGATCGTCGCCGTGATGTGGGGCCTTCTCGATGGCGAGCGGCTTCTTGCCGGGCATTTCATTGGTATGGCGGCTATTGTCGGCGGCGTGTATCTGGCGAACCGGAAGTAGTCAAAGGCAGGGTTCAGCCGCCAGTCAACCTTTTTCCGGGTTCCCCTTAACAGGCTTCTCTTTACTTATGGTTCAACGAGGTGCGGGGTGCCCATGAATATCCGGATATATTCCTCACGTGGCAAAAGTATGATGGACAGGTGCAGGATTATGCAGGAAGCGCTTCTTCAGCGCGCTTCCTGCGAAACCATGCCTGCTATTGTTTAACGATTTTCTTTACAAACCGCGCGCCGTTTTGATGCTGCACGTGAATGTAATATACGCCACTGCTCAATCCCAGCGCCGCGGTGCTGACCTCAAAATGTGGCATTGTGATTTGGCGCATGAGTACCACCTGACCCATTGTATTGATGATGGCCAAACGATAGGCGGCCGGCCCTTCTCCGCGAATGTTAAAATTAAGTACATCCTGAACCGGTACGGGATAGACCTCGATGGCAAAATTTTCAGATGTATTTCCTGCCGGTACTCCATCCGTTGCCGATCTGGCTTGTGCGGAAACGCCATCCACCAAAGTAATAACTGCTTCCAGTGACTGACCGCGCTCGCCATGCCCACTCGCTTCTGAAAATGGTTGAGCAAACAATCGCGTGTCACCAAAGGGCAGTGCGGGAAGGGCCTGCGCATTCAGCTGATAAGGGATACTGTTATCAATGTTGCGCTGCGATCCGTTAATCCTGAATTTGACGCTGCCTACAGGTGACGATGTGTTCGCCCTGATCACGAAGCTTCCGAAATCGGGATGTGACCTGTCGAGTAGCAGATGCGTTGTAAAGGTCTCCAATGTTTGGTTTGAAAAAACATTCACCAGGCTGAAGCTTACGATTGCAGGCTGACTTTGGATGATGATCGTCGCGGTTTTGGCAGTGCCGCGCTGGCCATGACCATGCGCTTTTGTAAAGGGCTCTGCCAGTAAAATGTTCTCCCCGGAAAGTGTCGCCAGGACACCCTTCTTAAGGAGATAAGGACTGCTGCCGTCAATGTTGCGTTGTGAACCGTTGACTTTGAATTTCACACTGCCCACCGTTGCTGGCAATGTGTTTGCGCGAATATTCAAGTCGGCAAAATCCGGACGCAATCGATCCAGGGAAATGATACTCTCAAAATCTGAAATCACTTCACCCGTGACAGTATTCACCAAACTGAAATTTGCGACGGTATTTCCAGCGTATATCACCGTAACATGGAGCACGATTTGATTCGTGCGTCCGCGGGCATCTTTCGCGACCACTAAAACATCATACTCACCGATATCGTCGGCACCGGGGGCGAACGTATAGGTAGCAGATGTTGACGTGGTTTGAAGAAGCGTGGCAAATGACGGTGCATAATCCAGGCTAAAGCTGATAAGAGAGTCATTTTCATCTGTCGCTGTAAAGGTGATCTGATGCAAGGTGCCCTGTACGATCGTAATTGGTTCAACGGGACTGATCACCGGCGGGGGATTATCGGTAACGGTTAATGCAACCGGGATGACAAAGGCGTCTTTGTGATCTGCCTGGTAGTAGGGATCGTCGTAGTAGTCGGTCGGCTTCGAAGTCAAAATAATATTTCCCTTCGCGACACCGGGTACCGAGGCGTCCAGCCGGACCGGGAGTAATGCTGTACTATGCGGTGCGATGGTTATGCTTTCACCTGCGGGATACCTTATCCACGGATATGCCTCGTACAGCGTGCCATGTTCGGCGTCATCAATCCCTTCAAAAAAAGGAATAATTACCACGGCAAGGCTGTCTTTAACGTAAGCTTCGTTCGCCGCCAGACCCAGCGCGTAAGTATACGCGGATGCCGCCATACCGACTGAAGCGCTTTGCTGATCGTACATTTTCAGGTACTGGAATTTCATAGATGAGTTGCGTCGCAAAATGACCTGAAAAGTATTGCGGAACGTCGAACCGTAGACCGGGATATTGGTGTACTGAACAATCAATTGCTCGTGGTCCGCTTGATAATAAATTCCCGACAGTTCGTCGGGTTTAAGGTCATCCCAGTAAGGAGCAATTACATTCTCGACGACTTCATAGTATGAATTGATTGGTCTGTTAATCGGATTATCCGCGTTGATATTCCCGACACGCAGGTATCCGTTGGAGCTGATTGTTATGAATTCGCTGTAAAGATTGGGATCCACGAAGACGGCGAAAGGCAATTGTATCGCTTTCGAATCATCGTCACCGAGATCGAGTTTTGTGCCCGTGGCGGAAATATCAATCCATTCGAAGTTGCGAGATCCGTGGGAGTAGGCTTTGTAGGAGTTGTAATTCACTGTGGGCTTTACATAGTAGAGTGATTGCGCTACAGCTGACGGATTGTGTATTGAAAGTTCAACCGTTACGGGTTCACCGGCCATGACTGTCGCCATCAGCGTATCGGATTGAACTTCCAAGTGCCTGACGACTTGATAATCCGGCTGCGGAACGATGGGTTTTGTGACGGTAACGGTATAGGGCACGTAGACGATCGGTTGCGCCGGATCGTCCGATGCGATTTGCAGTGAATCCTGGTACGTTCCGGGAGCAAGATTCCAATCCGAGAACACGAGCTGCATATCGCGGCCTTCACCCGGTGCTAATGCGCGGGTGACCGTGTCTGTTAGAAAGTCTTCATCCCAGAATTGATCCGTGATTTGCACCACGGCGGGACAATCGTATAAACTGAAGGCATCGAAAAATACAGCCGATCCGGCTTCTTCCATTAACGATAAAAATCCTAACTGCTCAATGTGATCGGCAAAACCCCTGCCGGTGAATATGCGGGTGCCGTTGAAGAAAATGGAAAAGTTGGACGTGAGACGGTCCGACTCTATTTTGAAATCAAAATATTCTTTTGGAAATGGTATGTTCAGGCGCTGAAACGATGCATTGCCGTCGTCGTCGCGTACCAGTATCTGCATGGTCTGGTCTCGGTTGATCTGTACCCGGGTAACGACCTGCGTCGTGGTTTGTGCCACAATCTGCCACGTGGTTCCTGCCGAGTACATAAGATTCATGTGCATACTGGCCGTCGACAGGTTGTCGCTGGCGGCGGGAACAATCGGAGAGAACAATGTCGACGGTTGTCCCGTCCCGTCAGACAGGCCGCGGATATAATAGATGTATTCGGCAGGACGGATACCTTCCCAGTTTTCCCGGTCGGCGCCCCAATAATCCGCGCCGTCGACATTGCCATTGGGCATGAAGTACTCAAAGTAATAGTCGTAAGCGTTACCCCAGGGCGAAGATTGTCCCCGGTTAGGAACAGCCTCAATACCGTCGGGACCGGGCTGAACCGGCGCTGCGTTCAAGGGCGTCAGTTCATAGGGGTAAGGTGTCCGCAACCTGGTTTCGCTTGACATCGCAAAAATGAGCCGGCTCTCTCCGGTGTTCCTGACGTTTACTGTAAACCACTGGTCGTAATCACCGGGTGGTATGGTAAAGGAGACCGGATCCACAACGATATGTCCAGGCGCCGTTACATGGAACACAATGGGTACGGTCAACGTCGGGGCATTCGAAGCAATTGTCAATGTTGCATGGTATTCACCTGGATCAAGGGCGGTTGCATCGTATTTCAGGGGAAGATAGACAGCGTGGTTTTTCATCACCGTTCCGGCGGGAATTGTGGCCGATAGCCACCCTGTGTCAGCGCCCTCGAACGCTATATTCGTTGTGTAGTTTACTGGTTCCCCTCCTGTATTCCGAAGCTTGACGAGCGCGGTGGAATCTTTTCCGGTTGGCAGATACATGGGAGTGTTATCGATAGCAATCATCGGTTCACCCGTGACGGCTAACAAAACGGGTATAGTTATCGCTTCACCTTCTTCTGGTTTTATTTTAATGGATGAAGCATAGTCTGCGTAAACGAGCTCACTTGTGCTGAAATTAACCGTAACTGAAACAGAATCTCCCGCGGGAACAGTCACGGTCGACGGGTCGAGCGTGACATAAGGAATTGCTTCCTGGCCGCCGTCGATGATCCTGAAATTATCGATGTCTATAATTCCATTATTGACACCCAGGAAAGCCGTCTCTTCAATGTTCCCCGCAAATCCCAATCCGGTAAATACTTGTTCACCCTCAATGTAAACGGTAAACTCATGGGTTGCGCGGGTTACTTCAAGACTAATCTGGAAAGACCCTTCATGCAGATCTACCGGAATTTTAACAAACGTGCCGACATCTATCCCAGTACG
>DASPJC010000338.1:0-3603 GCA_035628815.1 Ohtaekwangia sp.
GAATAAACAGAGCAGCAAACAGGATTTGATGGGACATGAATGGATGGAAGTCATGGATCTGTTATCTGACTTTTACCAGGCTAATAAAAGCCTTCCTGCACTTACCACCGATCGGCGGCGAAAGCTTGGAAAGCTTCAATGCAACAGAGCGCACCGGCGGCAATTGGGCGAGAGTCTGATCTGCAATTTTCTCGGCGACAGTTTCGAGCAGGCGGGACGGTTGGTCCATCGCGTCTTTTACGATCCTGAAAAGCGTTTCATAATTGACCGTATCGCGCAGGTCGTCATGCGCTGCTCCGGCAGAAATGTCGGCTTCGACTGTGATGTCGACTTCAAACAGGTTGCCGGATTCCCGCTCGTGTGCGTAGACGCCGTGAAAGGCATGGAATTCCAAGCCCTCCAGGCCAATTTTGCCTATCATCCGATCTCGTCAAAAAATGACTTTTGTGGTTTTTTGTTTTGCACAGTGTCTGCAAAAACCGGTTCAGCGGTAAGCACCACGTCCTTCTGGGCAACCGGTTCCGGCTTGCGGATACGTTCAAAATCGATATTCGGGAAAGCCAGCTTCTTCGTCTCACGTTTTGCCATAGCCAGATGCTGATCGGGATTGAAATCCCTGGACTGCTGCTTTGCCCGTTCAACTTTTTCAAGCGCATCACTGGCCAGCCGCTTCAAATCGGCAAGCAGATCTTCACGGGTGCTCTCCATCTTCTTATAGCTTTCAACCAGTATTCTCAGGCGGTCTTCCATTTCAGCGACGATCTCTTTTGCCCTTTCATCCGATTCCTCGATGGTGTCCTTGGCTTTGTTCTTCGCTTCGTTCAACATGGCCTCGGCTTTCAGCTGCGATTCCCGCAGGTGAAGTTCGGCAGCCATCCGCGCCTGTTCGATGACATTGGCCCCGGTGTCTTCGGCGGTTTTTAAGGTCTTGTATAAAGAGCTTTCGACTTCACGAAGCTTGGTGACTTCCCGCTCGGTAGCTTCGAGCTTGATACGAAGCTCCTTGTTATCATCCATGATGCGCTCCCATTCATGGGAAAGCGTCTGCAAAAAGGCATTTACTTCTTCAATTTGGTAGCCCCTGAAATTCTTTTCAAAGGTCTTCTGGCGTATTTCAAGTGGTGTGACTCTCATAATTATTAAGTTTAAAAAATGATATTCCAAGCTGAAATGGTGCGGTCGTCACTGGCACTGAGTATCTGGTCCTGATAGGAAGTCCACAGTACCTTATTGACGGAAGTCGCGTGTCCGGCGTGCCGTGCACGGTCGATCACTTTCAAAAGTTTAAGCGCTTCCGTATCCCACACCTTGATGGACTTATCCATGCTACAAGTTACAAAATGTTTGGTATCCGGGCTAAAATCAAGGTGATTTATCGCGTACAGGTGTGCCACTACCTCTGCCGACTGGCGATAGTCATAGTCGGCATCCCATACCTTCAGGCGGGCATCGCGCGAACCACTGATCAGTGCATGTCCTCCGGGCATATACCGCATTGTGAACACCGAGTTTCCGTGCGCTTCCCAGCTGTACTTCAGGCGCAAATCCTGGATGTCGAATACACGGATCATATTATCACTGTACCCGACCGCCACTTCACCCCGTTCAGGATGAACGGCAATGCATCGTGCGCTTTTCGAAGCGAGGTGCGCGCGACCGACAATGTTGAGATGATGAATGCCAACCTTTAATAACACGCCTTCACCTGTTCCGATAAACAAAAAATCACCCTCCGACTGGATATCAAAGATCGCCGCCGCTGTAAGCTGTAACGATGCAATTTCCTTTTTATTCTGCCAATCGATCACATGTATGCCGTCGTAGTTATGGCCGGCGACCAACAGGCTGCTGGGACGATGAAGGTGTAAAGCATAGATGGAGTTTGGCAACTTCGCGATCAGCTGACCATCTCCGGGGTTGGCGAGGTCCCATAACGCAATCAGGCCATCCCCAGAACCTGAAAAAAACAAGTTTGTTTCGGATGAGGGCTGAAGGGTGTAAACGCAATCGTTATGCCCCCTGAAAGTGTGCTGTTTTAAAACTTCTATTTTCGACATTATTCGCGAAAGAAGGTGAAAGTTCTAACTTTCGATACGTTTTGAAAAGAAAGTTTCGCAAATGCCCTTAGAAAAAATTGTGCTGGACCACGGCCGTGCATGGGCCTTGTGGCGGATTCTTGAAAGCGAGGAAGCCTTAGCGGCTCAGAATCCCTGGGACATCCTGTCGCCGACCGTCACCAACCCGCAAAAAAGACGTGAATGGCTCGCCGGACGGGTATTGGTAAAACATATCATGCATGAGCTCGGACTGCCTTTTTCAGGGATTACCAAAGATGAATTTGGGAAGCCGTTCTTGAAAGGTTATTCGTTTCATCTCTCCTTGAGTCATTCATTTCCGTACGTCGCAGCGCTTCTCGATAAAAGTCAGTCCGCTGGCATCGACCTTGAACAACCGAAAGAAAAATTGCTGAAGATTGCCCCCCGGGTGCTGCACGTTGACGAAGCCGCAGACGCGGGTGCGGATATCATCAAACATTGTATATACTGGTGCGCGAAGGAAGCACTGGTCAAGGTACACGGTAAAAAAGACCTTACGTTCGCGAAAAACCTGATGGTCAGCTCGTTTTCCATGAAAGACGAAGGAGATTTACTTGGTCGCATTATTGTAGACGATAGGGAGCAGGTCGTACCTTTATATTATATGCGATATCCCAACTTCGTATTGGTTTTCAGTAAACGATCAACATCATGAGAAAAATCCTGGTCATCTTTTTTATGTCAGCTGCGTTGCTCGCCCAGGCGCAGAAAGTGATCGACGATTTCACCCTCACCAACGTGGTGGATGGAAAACCGGTGTCGCTGAGCGCGTACCCTTCCTGTTCGGGGGTTATCATTATTTTCACCAGCAATACATGTCCGTATGATGAATATTATCGCAGCCGGATTCAAAAGCTAAGCCAGGCATATCACGATAAAGTACCTTTGTTCCTGGTCAATGCGTTGGTCGATGCCACCGAGTCTGCCGACCAGATGTCAAAAAAGACACAGCAGGCCGGGATAAGAGTACCCTACCTGGCCGATAAGGATCAGGTGCTAATGCAAAAATTAGGCGCCACCAAAACACCGCAGGCTTTTCTTCTGAAAAACACCGGCGGACAATTCACGGTCGTTTACAGCGGTGCACTGGATGACAACGCCCAGGTAGAAAGCGATGTCCATCATGCATACCTCCGCGACGCGGTGGATATCATGCTGGCAAACCAGCAGATCGCAACGCGGGAAGTAAGACCCGTCGGCTGTACCATTCGCAAAAAATAGCACAGCATGAACGGGCTGCCTACGCTACCGGCAGCGCAGCCGTGAAATCCTGATGATTATATTTCAATCGAATCGTAGACGATCACCTTCTCCCACAGGTGAGAACAGTCCTCAACGAATTTGGTATGGACCGGGTGAACCTGGTAAACGTCCTGTCCTTTAACGTCATCGAAAAAGATAAGCTCCGATGCGCTGTAGCTGGCGTCCACGACGGGCCGCAGTTCGGTACTCGCCGGAACACCGATGTGCAATGCTCTTACGGTCTCGATCTTCTTCAGGGTCTTCA
>DASPJC010000339.1:0-7395 GCA_035628815.1 Ohtaekwangia sp.
ATCATGAAAGACAACGGACAGGCTGAAGACATTCGTTACTTCTCCATGCTATCGCCTTACAATGGACAGACCGGTACCCGCACTTTTCCGTACGTGACCAGCTTCTGGTGGGCCGATGATGAAGAGACGAAAGCGCGCCAGGGTAAAATCGAAATAACAGGAAGCTCTTTGAGGTTTCTTTATTATATGGCTTATAGTGACACCCTATGGAACGAAGCTCATTCAATGATACCCGGTACGGGTATTTATCAGGATACGATAAAGCATCCGCATCAGAAACGTTCCTATGGCCAGTACTGGTATAGGCCCATCCTAGAAGTGCGTGACTCAACAATGTTTGAAACCGACAAAAGTGTGCAGCACCGGTTCAACTACACGTTGAAAGTACCAACCGAAAAGGCAACGGCAATGGTACTGCAAGGTATCATGCAGAAGGACCTGGCGAGGTGTTTCGATTAAGAGGTCACTATCGAGGAGAGAGTGATGCCCTGCTGGCGCCTCAAAGCTTCGGAAGAAGGAAAAAGTACGATGAAGACTAAAACACCCGGGCAAAAGTATAGGGTGGTGCAAGATGTCAGGAGCAATTATATTCATTTGAATGCGCAAGTCCGGGATATCATTTTTCAACTTGAATTTGGGTATGGCTACAGCGCATCGGAAAACCAACTTACCCACCGTGCCAACAGACAACCACCATTTCTGGACGCCATCGGGATCACTGGCAGAATCGATTTCACCATTGACAAGGCGATCATGGAGAGGATCCGAAGTGACAGGAAACAAAGAGATACGTTCAGCGATTATCGCCGGCTGGTGGAAAGCTTTGGCTTTACGCTGGAGCGGGGTTACAAAAAAATGAAAGATGTGGTGATCCGGGACAGGATTTGAGTTTTTGATTACATCATTGTTATGAAATTAACATCACGTATGCTGGCGATGATCCTTTGTTTTGGCACCTGCAATGATGCCGTTGCACAGGGGTCACAAGCCCTTTCGCAAAAGGAATATAACCCGTTGCAAATCATGAAAGACAACGGACAGGCTGAAGACATTCGTTACTTACCTGGAACAGGGATACAAGAAAATGCGCGTTGTAGTGATCCGGGACAGAATTTGATCTTTCCACTACGTAACATGCTTATGAAAATATCATTGTATCGAATATCGTTTGTGCTGGTGTTGAGTATGCACAACTTTTCGGCGGCGCAGCCATCACAGCCGAGCGTGGATAGGGAATACAAGCCACTGCAACTGATGAAAGATCATGCGCAAGGAGATGCGGTACTTTATTTTTCGATGTTATCCGCGTATGATGGTGAGGCCGGCTCCCGGACTTTCCCATATGTCACCAGTTTTAGATGGGCCACCGATGAGGAGACTAAAGCGCGGCGGGGAAAAGTTGAAGTGCTCGGCGGGTCGTTGAGGCTTCTCTATTACCTGGCTTATGGCGATACTTTATGGAATGCTCCTTCGGACCGGGTGCCCAGCACCAGCGCATTTCCCGACACCATAAGATATCCCCATCAGAAGCGATCCTATGGCAAATACTGGTACAGACCTGTGCTGGAGATAAGGGACACCGCGGTATTTGAAAGTCATCCCAAAAATAAACAACACCGGTTTAACTATACCTTACAAGTGCCCCCGGAAAAAGCGACAGCCAGCGTACTGCAGGGCATTATGCAGCAAGACCTTAACCAGTACTTCGACTATGTGGTCAGTGTCGAGGAAAGAATGATGCCCTGCTGGCGCCTTACGGTTTCGCAAGAAGGAAAAAAGAAACTCAAGACGAAGACACCCGGGCAAAAATACCGGTCGACCACCGATGCCCAGGGCAATTATGCCCGTAAGAATGCGCTGGTTCGCGATATTATATTTCAACTGGAGTACCGCTACGGCTACAGCGCAACAGAGAATCAGCTCACCTATCGTGCCGACCGGCAACCACCGTTCGTGGATGCGACAGGAATCATCGGTGAGATTGATTACACCTATGACCGGGATATCATCGACAAGATCAATGATGAAAGGAAGGTGAGGAACACCTTCGAAGATTATCGGCGGGTCCTGGAAGGTTTCGGTTTTAGCCTGGAACGGGGTTACAAAAAGATGAAGGTTGTGGTGATCAGGGATAAAACGTGAGCTTGTATGTAACCAGAATATTGTTGTGTAGCGCAAAGAGGGTATCACTGTATATCCTGAAATCATCAATATCGTTCCCGAGGTAATCCCTGATATAAAAGCTGGATTCGTAATGCCCATCGGAGAGGTCGTAAATGTCTACTACGGACGACGATTCAAAATCATCTTTTCGCTCATTGGCTGCCTTAATACGGGAGTTAACGTAGATTTTTGTCGCCGACGTGTGATATTTTTTATTGACAATATACGGCGGCGAGGCCAGCATCCTGGCGTGATCGCGTTTAACGTCCGCAACTTTAATCCTGGCTTGTGATACATCGTCAATAGTATTTGCCCGGAACAACAGGTTCAAACTTGTATCCATGCACAGGAACTGGTTGCGGTAGTAGTAGACATAAAGCAAAATGTTGCGCGCCTTGTTGTATTGTAATTTTCCGTCAACACAAAATAAACCGTCCACCTGTTTCTCGAGCAGTCCAGGCATTCTTTTCAATTGATGGGAAGAGGTTCGCTTGGCCAGCGTGTACTCATGCTTATCGGCCTGGGTGGTCCGGAAGATGGTGGCGCTGTTGCTGACGGGCACTGCCTCCGAGAAGAAAGGAACGTCGTCAATGTACCGTTCCGCCACCAGCGCTTGAAGGGAGCCCCGGTAGATGTGGAACCTGGCCTGGTCGACCAGGTAGAAGTAGGGTGGGTCGATGGAAATATTGGAGGACCGGACCGTGTCATAGCCCCTGGTAATCGACAATTCTTTTATAGCGTTTGTTGTGGTGTTGATGCTCAGCAAATGATATGGCCTGAAGATATTAGCGAGGTAAATGGCATCAGCTGATTTCCCGGCGATATAGTATCCGCGTTGACCGAGTTCCCAGCTTCTCTGTCGCTCGGGCAGGCGGGACTGTATCTTCCTGCTGAAATTATGTACTTCCGTTCTGTCGGTTATTCTTTTGAGAAGGTAAACAGAAAGGAAACTACATGTGAGAATGAGCACAATGCCAAGTATCGTGTATTTCATGGTTATGTTGAAAGGAAGAGATTGACGACCAACGCCGTCAATCTCTGAGTTTATTTTTTAGTCGTTAAACTTCAAAAGGCCGGAAGGATCCTTTGTCTCTGCCGCGGTCCGTGAATTGTAAGCAGCTTGCGGATCTCCATCCACAATAATCTGACATTCATGCTGGGTCGCACTTGTCGAACAGATAGGCAAAGCAGGAACGTCAATATCAGCTTCCACTCCACCGCCAGCCATAGGGCCGTTCGAATCGTACCATCCCTTTTGTGCCAATGGCGGCGAGAAAGCGAAAAGCGTGGCAACAACAGCTGCGAACAGCGGTAACAAAAATTTAGTCTTCATAAAATGTGGTGCTTTTGTAAATCAAAAAGCATCTGAAAAACTTTAGGTTGAACATGACTACTTTTCCATCCCCTGCAACCAGGATGGAGACTTTCTGGCCTGCCGTTGCAGTGCGGCCATTATCTTTATTTTATACGGTGTTGCTTCCATCTTCCCTTTTTAATTGCTGGCGCGATCTCGCCGCGTACAGCACGGCGCCCATTGCAAGCGCCATCAGTGCGATATTGAATATCAGGTGCCCCGTCCAGCTCAGGTTCGCAATCACCCCGCCGCAGGAACACGGGACGTAGTCGGTGAACTGTGACGCGAGAAGGATATACGTCGTGAACGCGGTCATCAACCCGAATGAAGCATACATCGCGATCAGCCGTGTCTTCGGAATGATCAGCAGCAGCGCGATCACCAGTTCTAGCCCCGGAATAAACCACGCAATAACGGGCGCGAGATCCGTCAGCATGGGTGACTGTCCGACCTGCACAACAAATTTTTCATAGTCGAGCAGCTTGCTTAATGCTGCATAAACAAATAGCAGGACAAATACCGTGGAAATAATTTCGATAACGGTTTTGGGTGACATTTTCATTTCGTTAATCGTTGAATAAAAGTAAGTGTGTGGCCCTCATAAGTTGAACGGTACAGGTTCAGACCAGGCTTAACCAATGTTCAGACCGGCCTTAACCCATGTTAATCACCTGTCTTTTTTTTTCAGTCTGCTCAGCGACTGCGGGGCAATTCCCAGGTAGGATGCGATATATTCCTGTGGCACGGCCTGCTCGATGCCGGGAAAGTTGTCGTGGAGTTTCTTGTATCGTTGCGCGGCATCCAGGTGTTGCATGTCGTGCAGGCGATCCATGCATTGCTCATAATGCTCGTTCATGATGGTCCGGTAAATAACATTCGCCTCGATAAACCGGTAAGCGATCGCGATGGCGGCTGAATGGGTGAGGTAGAGCACTTCGCTCTGTGTCGTGAGCTGGATGAATTCGCGTGAGGGATGTTGTTCGAAAAAACTTTTGGGCGATACGACGATCTGGCCAGGTCCGTAGAATCTGTCGATCTGTTTCTCTCCGCGCACGAAACTGTAGGCTACGGCAAATCCCTTTTCGATAAAATAAGTGTGCCCCGATATTTTTGGTGCTTCCAGCAAATAATAATCCTTAGGCAAAATGATTCGCGCCGTTTCTTTTTGAAGCGCATCCTTGAATGCTTCCGACAACGGGTGCATGGAAGACAGTACCTCGATGAGTTGTTCGGAAGTCATGGACCGGATAATTAAGGTATATTATTGCAAGTGCCTCCGCGTTTTCAGGGCGGCACCGCGTGTCGGTATATACTCTGTCGGAAGCCGGAAATACCTATGTTGTCCCGAGGAAATATTTTTAAGGTAAGGGTGGTGCTATGAACGGCGCGATGGTAAGAATCGTCGTGGATGCCCTAAAGAAATTCAGTTCGGCGAGCTGTCGGGTGAAACGCTATAGGTCCTACCCCGGAAACCATTGGATGCTTAGGGGAAGCTGAATTACGAACGTTGCGCCTTTGCCGGGGGCGGCCTCGACCGCGATATCGCCCGCGTGATTGTTAACGATCTTCTTTACCAGTGACAAGCCAATGCCCGCGCCCGGACTGGTGCCATCGATCTTTTTAAACAGTTCAAAAACATAGTCTTTGTACTGCGCTGAGAAACCGGTGCCGTTATCGGTGAAGGAAATTTTCACATGCTCCGTATACTTATACCTTTCTTTGGAGATCCGGAAAATATTCTCGTCCACAATGATGCATTCAATTGTAATAACCAGCCTGCGTTCGGGATCTCGGAATTGAATAGCGTTGTCGATCAGGTGAAAGAACATCAGTTCGAGCTGATTTTTGTATCCCTCTATCAAAGGCATCGGCGCAACCACCATGTCAAAATCATCAAAGGAACGGTTACTCGAAGCACTAGCCCGGGCGTTACTGATGACCGCGTTGAGATCGACCTGCGTGTGGGTGCGTTCGCTGTCGACAACAATGTACCGCTGAAGACTGGCCGTGATACTTTTCAGTTTTTTGGCCGCGGTATCAACTTTCGAAGCGAGTGTCTTGCTCCTGTCACTTAGCGTGCTATCCTTATCCAACATCATCAGGTCAACGAAGAGCTGGATCTTGCGGATGGGTTCCTGGAGATCGTGCGATATCAGTTTGTTGAACTGCACCAGGTTTTCGTTAACCGCCAGCTGGCTCCGGTACTGTTTCTCAAGCTGGATAGCGTGCTGCTCCAGGGATTCGGTAAGGTCGTGCAGGTGTTTGTTTTCGCTCAGCGCTTTCTCTGCATCACGTTTCGCATCCAGGATTTCCTGTTCGTATTTTTTTCGCTGCTGTACCTGCATGAAAACGCAGTGTATGATATTCATCCCATTCGTAACGGTTCTTTCGGCGTTGGCCAGCACCGGAATTTCACCGCCATTTTTGTGCTTTAGTGACAGGAATATTTCGTGTGCTTTCGCATGTAATTTGATTAGGGGGAAAAAGTGTGTGTTGTAAAAGATGCGCGTGGCGAGCGTGAAAAGCTTTTCGATACTTTCTCCCGTGACATCGTTTTTCGAGTATCCAAGCCATGCGGCGAGCGACCGGTTACAGGATGTGATGATGCCGTCATCCCGGAACGACAGGTATCCACACGGCAACAGGTCGAAAGCGTTCATGCGCCGTGCCGCTCCTCCAGATATGCCTGCATGAGCGCGATGGTTTCCTCCGGATGGCTCATATGGGGACAATGCCCTGTCGCTTTCATTATTTTCAACGTACTGCCGGCGAGGTGTGCGTGCATATATTCGCCCACCGCATAAGGTGCGATGAGGTCGTCCGAGCATTGCATGATCAGCGACGGCGTTTTTACCTTCGGGAGATCTTTCCGGTTGTCCGAGAAAAAGGTGGCCGTAGCAAACTGGCGGGCGATCTGCGGATCAGTAGAGCAAAAACTCTCCGTCAATTCCTGGGCAAGCTCCGGTTTATCCGTGTTTTTCATGATGGCAGGGGCCATAAAATTTGCCCAGCCGATATAGTTTTTGTCCATCGTGTCAAGCAATTCTTCAATGTCCTTCCGCTCAAAGCCGCCGCTGTACCCCGCTTCGTTAATGTAGCAGGGGGACGGCCCGATCAGGATCAGGTCGGAGAAGTACTGTGGTTTCTTCAGCGCGGCCAACGCACCGATTATACTGCTTACCGAATGGCCCACGAAGATCACATCTTTCAGATCCAATGCCTCGCAAATATCAAGCACGTCCTGCGTATAGCCGTTCAGGTCACTGTACCGTTCGCGGTTATACGCGCGGAGATCCGATTTGCCGGCGCCGACGTAGTCAAAAAGAATGATCTTATAGTGGTTCTCAAAGGCGGTGGTGATAAAACGCCACATGTTCTGGTCGCAGCCGAAGCCGTGCGCAAACAGCATCGGTTTCGATCCGCTTCCCAGCGTCGTTACGTTGTTCCGGGTGATTACATTTTCTTTCACTGAATAATTTGTTAGCATTGCAGGTGTAGGCCAAAAATAATATTG
The DNA here is from genome assembly GCA_035628815.1 of Ohtaekwangia sp. Lineage (GTDB taxonomy): Bacteria > Bacteroidota > Bacteroidia > Cytophagales > Cyclobacteriaceae > Ohtaekwangia. The sequence goes on from DASPJC010000339.1 coordinate 7,032, forward strand.
TCGATGGTATATTTAGCAGATGATGACGAAGATGATATCGAAATCGTGCAGGAAGCGCTCGCTCATAATAGTTACAAAGGTCCTGTCATTTCAAGCGATAATGGTTTAAAGCTGATCGAACAGCTTAACAGCGCAAATAATTCCAACAAACCCGCGGTTATTATTCTGGACCTGAACATGCCCCGGCTTGATGGGTTCCAGACACTGGCTCAGCTGCGGAAACATCCTGTTTATGCGCACATACCTGTGGTTGTTCTGACGGCCTCTTCCAGCAAGCATGATGAGATCCGGTGTTATGAGCTGGGCTGTAACTTTTACATGAGCAAGCCTGTGAAGCTGGCGGATTACGCTGGTCTGGCGGCGA
>DASPJC010000340.1:0-11314 GCA_035628815.1 Ohtaekwangia sp.
GAATCCTAACTACGGCGGTGCATGAAGCGACTTCTCCTGACTACCCTTTTTTTGGCTGGTTTTTACCTTGTTTCCAATGCCCAGGTCGTTCAGTGGGCGTCAAAAGTCATTGAATTTTCGTCTGAGCTAACCCCGGTCCAATACGCTGCACAGCAGGCGCTGGGCAAACCCAATGTTCTGCCTTCCGGCGGTCAGAGTCCAAACGCGTGGGCGCCCGACAAACCGAAGCGAAAGGAGTTTCTGAAGCTGGGTTTTGCCAATCCCATCAGTATCCGCCAGGTAGCTATCGCCGAGTCGCATAACCCCAGCGCGATCTTTCGCGTGCTGGCATACGATGAGAATGGAAAAGAGTACGTCGTCAACACACTCAACCCGATGGCCATTCCTTTAAAAGGAAGGATGCTCAACCTCTTTATGGAGCCAACGCCCTATAAGGTTGCCGCCATCAAAATCGAGTTCGACGGTGCGGCACTGCCCGATTACTTCGGCATCGACGCAGTCGCTATTTCAGACTCCAATTATCCGATCATTGCTGATATTCCGAGAATGCAATTGCTCGCTTCCGGCATCGCCATCGAGGCCCTCGATAAAAATGTGAACAGCGATTACAGTGAATTAAGCCCCGTCCTTTCGCCGGACGGTAAAACACTTTACTTCAGCCGCAAAAATCACCCTGAAAACATTGGCGGCGTGAACGACAAGGAGGATATCTGGTTTTCTGAACTCGACTCAACCGGGCGCTGGCAACTGGCAAAAAATATGGGACCTCAGTTCAACAACGAAGGTCCGAATTTTGTTAACGCGATCCAGTCGATCACACCGGATGGTAAGTCCGCCGTCATGGTACTGGGAAACAAGTATTTGGAAAATGGTAAAATGCTTGCCGGCGTATCCATCAGTTCCAACGTAGGCGGTCAGTGGAGTAAACCGGTAGCGCTGAACATCATCAACGACTATAACTACAACGAAAAAGCCAATTACTTCCTCACCAACAACCGCAAAACACTTTTGCTTTCGGTGGAGCGCGAGGATTCACACGGCGACCGTGACCTGTACGTGTCGTTTATGAATAACGACAGCACGTGGAGTGAGCCGCTCAATCTTGGTGATGTTATCAATACGGCTTCAGAGGAATCAGCACCATTCCTCGCGTCCGATGATAAAACGTTATACTTTTCCTCCAAGGGTTTTAGCGGGTACGGTGGAAGCGATGTATACGTAACGCGGAGGCTGGACGATACCTGGACGAACTGGTCAGACCCCGAGAATCTCGGCCCTGAAATAAATTCGCCGCTGGAAGACGTCTTTTTTAACATTCCGGTTTCGAGTGAGTATGCTTATTACTCAAGGGGTGTCACCGAAACCAATACCGACATTTTCCGTGTCAAGCTGCCGATCACCAAAAACCCCGAGCCATGGGTTACGGTTAAGGGAAAGATCCTCGACAAAACAACGGGCAAGCCACTGGGCGCAAAGATTATTTACGAACGACTGCCAGATGGAAAAGACGTGGGTATAGCACAATCCAATCCGGAGACCGGTGAATACGAGATCCGTTTGCCTGCCGGACACCTTTATGGTGTGCGTGCGGAAGCATCGGGCAAAATTTCGGAGAGCCAGAATCTCGACCTTAGGAACGTAAAAGCGGACCAGGTTATCGAACATGAAGATTTCAATCTGGAACCCATCGAGATGGCTACGGTCCAGGAGAATGTGACCATCGTTTTGAACAACGTGTTCTTCGACTTCGACAAGGCATCGTTGAAAACGGAATCTTTTTCCGAGCTCGACCGGATCGTGGCGTTAATGCAGGAGAAGCCCACCATGCAAATTGAAATCGCAGGCCATACCGATGCCGCGGGGCCGGAAACATATAACCTTGGTCTTTCCGAACGCAGAGCCCGCGCCGTAGTAAAATACCTGACGGAAAAAGGTGTTCCGGCAGAACGCGTTAATGTATTATTTTATGGTGAAGCAAAACCGATCGATAATAACCAGACACAAGAGGGACGGAGAAAGAACCGAAGGGTAGAATTCAGAATCTTAAAATTATAAACTTCCACCCCTATGGCGAAAACGTTTTTTAAGCTGCTGTTTTTCTTTTCGACAATTACCCCCGCTGCGTTTTGCCAGTTTGGAGACGCCGTAACCGATACGCTCATCTTTGCGGAAGGAAAGATCATCAATGCCGCGACGAAAGAACCGGTCAGCGCCCGCATCACGTACCAAAGTCTGCCGTACGGCAACCGCATCGGTACCCTGAACAACAGTTCCTATTCGTTTCCGATGTTTGATAGCGAGCAATATGCGATCGTCGTGGAAGCGCCGGGATTCGCCACTGCCAAGTACATGCTTGATCCGCGGGAAGCCAACGAGCAGAACAAGGTGCTGAGAGATATCGAACTTGCGGCCGGCGGAAATCAAAAACACGCCGTGGGCCATGTTATGCGCCTGAACAACCTCATCTTTCAGGTAGGTAAATCCAGGATCAGCGCCGAATCCTATGAAGAACTCGACCTCCTGGTGAATATGATGAACGAAAGCCCCGAGATGGTCATCCAGCTGGAAGGCCACACCGACTACCAGGGAAATCCCGGCGATAACATGAAGCTCTCCAAAGAGCGGGTGGATGCCGTGAGAAGCTATCTGATCTCGAAGAAGATCAGCAAGCAAAGAATCAAAACAAAGGCGTTCGGCGGCAACCAGCCGCTCTCCCGTGATAACACTCCTGAGGCCCACCGTCTGAACAGGCGGGTGGAGGTACGGATTCTGGAAAACTGATCTCCATGCAGGCGGATCTCCAGCCACACCTGTGTTGTGTGTATTTCGGGGATTTTTAAATTACCTTTCGCTATGCAGGCGGCGCGTGAAGAAAATGAAATCTACAACAGGATCGATGCGGTCTTCGGCCTGCAGCGGACAAACGCATTTCGCCTCAGAAAAGAGCCCATTGCCAAACGGCGTGAGAAGCTGGAAAAACTTCGTCTCTGGATCCATCAGCATCGCGCAGATATCCACGCCGCCGCCTACCAGGACTTCCGGAAACCATCCGCGGAAGTGGACGGCATTGAGATCTTTCACGTGTTACAGGAGATCAAATGCGCCCTCGATAACCTGGATCAGTGGACAAGCCCTCTAAAAGTAGACGCACCATGGACGATGCTCGGCACGCGTTCTGTTATTCAATACGAGCCGCGCGGCGTCTGCCTCATTCTCTCGCCGTGGAATTATTCGTTCAGTCTCGCAATCGGTCCGCTGGTGTCGGCGATTGCCGCGGGGAATACGGTAGTCATTAAACCCTCAGAGCTTACGCCACATGTCAGCACCGTCCTGCAGAAGCTTGTGCAGGAGGTGTTCGAACCGAATGTCGTGTCGCTTGTCGAAGGCGGGCCGGAGACTGCGCAGCATCTGCTGACACTGCCTTTCGATCATATTTTTTTTACCGGCAGTCCGGCAATCGGTAAGGTTGTGATGAAAGCTGCCGCGGAGCACCTTACGTCCGTCACGCTGGAACTCGGTGGAAAGTCGCCGGCGATCGTGACGCGATCAGCAAACCTGGAAGACGCCGCGGAGCGAATTATCGTGACGAAATTCGTGAACAACGGCCAAACCTGCGTTGCCCCGGATTATCTCCTGGTGGATGAAAAAATTGCCCCTGCGTTGCTGCCCTTACTGGTCAACCGCCTCAAAAGTCACTTTGCGCCCGCTGACGCAGCGTTTGACAAATCTGACAGCTATTGCAGGATCGTCAACGACAAGCATTTCACCCGGCTTAATGCTTTGCTGTCGGACGCTGTGCGCCTTGGCGCACGCTCAGTATTCAGCGGTGAAAGGGATCCGGCCACGCGGTTTTTCCACCCGGTAATTCTTACCCATGTTCCACCTCACGCCCGCCTTTTGAATGAGGAAATCTTTGGCCCCATACTTCCGGTTGTTATTTACAAGTCTATGGATGATGCTGTGGCTATTATCAATGACAAGCCAAAGCCCCTGGCACTTTATGTTTTTGCGCGCAACAGCGGCGACCAGCAGAAAATACTTCAGGAAACTTCTGCCGGGGGTGTTTGTATTAACGACTGCGGAATTCAGTTCCTGCACCACGGACTTCCCTTTGGGGGGATAAACAACAGCGGCATGGGAAAGTCGCACGGCCGTTATGGTTTTATCGCTTTCTCTAACGAAAAGCCGATACTGAAGCAACGCGGCGGATTCACATCGGTTAAACTTTTTTATCCGCCGTACACATCATTTTCGCGGAAAATGATGGATTGGTTTTTGAAGTTGTTCTGACGGGCGGAAATTAATTTACCGGGACGACGTTTAAGTCAGTGTGGCGCAACGGCTTTACTTCCGGTTACCAGGCGTTTCCTTCTGTAAAAGCTGCGGAAAGTGACCCGCCAGTTTGCTAATTTTGGTTTCCTTTTAGAAAGGAGCATTAAACTATCGCATTATGAAAAAACCATTGAAATGGACCCTTCTGATCTTAGGCGGCCTGATCGTTTTGATCCTGGCGGCAGCCCTTATCGTTCCGGTCGTTTTTAAAGATGATATCAAGGCAGCGATCGACAAAGAGCTGGCGAAATCTGTCAATGCAGACGTATTATTCGACGATTTTGATATCTCGCTGTTCAGGAACTTTCCCAATATAACGGTGCAGATGGAGGAACTGGGCGTGATCAACCGGGCCCCTTTTGCGGGTGATATCCTTTTTGCGACACAGCAATTCGAGGTGGAGGTGAATTTGAAGGACATCCTGTTTGGCGATCAACTGAGGGTAAAGGGGATCTCCCTGATTCAGCCTGTTATTAATATTAAGGTACTGGAAGACGGCCGGGCGAACTACGACATTGCCATTCCTTCGGCGGATACCGCAGCCGTTGAGGAGGAGTCCGGCGATTTTTCATTTGGTATTGATCACTGGGAGCTCGTCGATGCGGACATCACTTACGATGACCGGTCCATGCCCTTTTTGCTGACATTGAAAAACGTTAACCACAGCGGCAGCGGCGATTTTACCCAGGATGTTTTTGACCTGGATACCCGTACCGTGGCCGATACGGTCACTGTTGCTTATGGCGGATCGGAGTACCTGACCGACAAGCGCGCAACCATCGACGCGACGATAACGATCAGCGAAGATTACACAAAATATACCTTCAAGGAGAACACCGCCAAAATCAATGATTTTGCCATGAGCTTTGACGGCTGGTTTAAAATGAATGAAAATGATTTCGGCATGGACATCAATTTCAAGAGCCCGGAAAACTCATTTAAAAGTCTGCTATCAATTGTCCCGGGGATGTATACCGAGAGCTTTGGAAATATTGAAACAAAAGGTGAGCTGACATTTACGGGGGCTGTAAAAGGCACTTACAGTGAAAAGCAGATGCCTGCGTTCAATGTTAACCTGCTCGTGAAGGATGCCATGTTCAAGTACGCCGACCTTCCGGCTGCCGTGGATAACATCAACGTTGAGTTGCTTGTCGATAACAAGGATGGTGTGATTGACAATACGGTCATCGATCTGAAAAAACTTCACCTTGACTTCGGTTCCAATCCTGTTGACGCGCGGGCACTGATTACAAAAATCTACCCGACCAATGTGGACGCGGATGTTTCGGCGAAACTGAACCTGGGCGAACTCAGCAAGATGTTTCCGATGGAGGGACTGGAAATGAAAGGGACATATGCTTTAAATCTGAAGGCAAACGGTGTTTATGACAGTCTGAAAAAAGTAATTCCTGCCGTGGATGCCGCGATGTCGCTGCAGAATGGATTTGTCAAGAGTAAAGATTTTCCCATGCCGCTTGATGATCTGCACTTTACATCCACCATTAAAAACACCTCCGGGAAGATGGCGGAGACCTTTATCAACGTAAACGACTTCTCGATGCTGATGGACGGGGAGAAGTTTACAGCCGATCTGCTTTTGCAAAACCTGGATGATTACACCTGGGACCTGAAAGCCAAAGGCGGTATCGACCTGGAGAAGATCACGAAGGTGTTTCCCGTCGAAGGTATGACCCTGGCCGGAAAGGTGAAGGCCGATATCCAGACGAAAGGGAAATACTCCGATGTCGAAGCCGAACGATATGAAAGACTGCCCACCAGTGGCACTGCGTCAGTCACAGGTTTTAAATATATTACCAAGGATCTTCCGGCAGTTACGCTGTCGCAGGCCTCCATGGTTTTTGACCCCAAGAAAATTGAGCTCCGGAATGTGAATGGTACCGCGGGGAAAAGCGACTTCAGCGTGAACGGCTCGGTGCTGAATTACCTGGGTTTTGCGCTGGGTAAGAACGAAACGATAAAAGGAGCGGTAACCGTCAATTCCAACCTCCTCGATCTTAATGAATTCATGACGGATGCAGAGGAGTCGCCTGCCCTGGAAGACACGGCATCGTACGGCGTTATTCCGGTACCAAAGAATATTGATTTCGTTTTAACGACGAATGTGAAGAAGGTAACGGTCATGGATTTCAACCTCACCAACGCATCAGGCGATGTTATTGTGAAGGATGGTATTGCCAACCTGAGTGGATTGAAATTCAATATGCTGGGCGGTGCTTTTGTCGTGGATGGCAGCTACAACGCAAAAGACCTGGCGCATCCGAAATACGATTTTGGTTTAAAAATAGAGAATGTCTCGATACGGCAGGCGGCCTCCGCTTCTTCGCTGGTGTCTACGTATGCCCCGATTGCCGGACTGGTGAACGGAAATTTTTCAACCAATTTCAAGATCAGCGGCGAACTGCTTCAGAATATGATGCCGAATATGGCCACCGTTAATGGTTCTGGGATTGTAAAAATTGCGCAGGCAGCGCTGAAGGGATCGAAACTTGTTTCCGGTATAACCTCCCTTACGAAACTGGATAACACAGACGAAGTGACATTGAAAGATGTACTCATGTCAACCAGTATCAAGGATGGAAGGCTGAGCGTGCAGCCTTTTGATGTGAAGTTCGGAAGTTATAAGACCACAGTGGCTGGGAGCACCGGGCTTGATCAGTCGATTGACTACAGCCTGAAGATGGATATTCCTGCCGGAAAGCTTGGGACGCAGCTCAATAGTTTTATCTCCAGCAAAACTGGCGCGAAGACCGATCCCAATGGCAACATTCCTGTAACAATCGCCCTTGGTGGAACGGTTACCGATCCCTCCCCGAAACTTGTGACGACAGAACAACAAGAGCAACTCAAGGAAGCGGCAACAGTAGCCGCTAAAGAAGAGGGTGCAAAAGCGCTGGAGAAGGCCGTTAAAGGAACAGCGGCCGAAGATATTGTTGGCGGAATACTTGGCAAGAAGGACACGGCATCGACCAAGACGGATTCTACAAAAGCCACTACCCAGCAGAAGCAGGTGGAAGAAGCAAAAGATCTGATTAAAGGTCTGCTGAAAAAGAAAAAGAATTAGAAGCAGCAAGCGGGAACGCTTTTCCGGGCGATCCTGATAAAAAAAGCCCGCGCTGTTTATCGCGGGCTTTTTTTTATGATGTGGTCATTTGTATCTCTTCGCCTTCCTTGTTAAGGAATTTGAATTCCGTTACGCCCATGGATGAGTCCATCACCATATTCACCCAGCGTTTGAATTTGAAGTACCACTTGACGCGCTTGGAAAAAAAGCCCTTGGTAAAGTAGGCGTACACATAAGGATGCACCGCCAGTACGAGGTTCTTTTCATTTTGCTTGACGAGCAGGTGCTCAATATTTTTTTCGATCAGGTCGGATACAAGAATGGATGCCGTGATCTTACCGGTACCATTACACGTAGGACATACTTCCTTCGTGGCGATGTTCATCTGCGGCCGCACTCTTTCGCGTGTGATCTGCATCAACCCGAATTTCGACAAAGGAAGGATTGTCGACCTGGCTTTGTCGTCAGCCATTTCATCCTTGATCGTTTTATAGATCAGCTTTTTGTTCTCGGGATTCTTCATGTCAATGAAGTCCACGACGATAATGCCGCCCATATCACGAAGGCGCAGCTGTCGCGCAATCTCACGCGCGGCTTCCAGGTTTACTGAGATCGCTGTGGTCTCCTGGTTTTCTTCACGGTTTGATTTGTTCCCGCTGTTGACATCGATAACGTGTAGCGCTTCTGTGTGCTCGATGATAAGGTACCCGCCACCTTTCAGGCTCACCGTCTGGCCAAAGGCAGACTTGATCTGTTTTTCGATACCGTAGTGTTCGAAAATTTTCGCCTTGCCGGTATAGAGCTTTACGATCTTCTCTTTGTCGGGCGCGATGTTCCTGACGTACGACTTTACATCTTCGAATATTTTTTTGTCGTCCACATGAACGTTGTCGAACGACTCGTTCAGCATGTCGCGGAGCAGCGACGAGGTTTTACTCAGTTCGCCGATAATCTTGTCGCGGGGATTGGCGGATACCAGGCGGCCCATGCCATCCTCCCAGGTCTTGACCATTGAACGCAGGTCGCGATCCAGCTCTGCCACGTCCTTACCTTCCGCAACGGTGCGGATGATCACGCCGAAATTTTCAGGTTTGATGGATTGGATCAGCCGCAGAAGGCGTTTTCGCTCTTCGCTGCTGGTAATTTTTTTGGAAACGCTTACAGCGTTGGAAAACGGCACCAATACCAGGTATCGGCCGGCAAGTGATAACTCACAGGATAATCGAGGCCCTTTCGTGGAAATTGGCTCTTTTACAATCTGAACCGGTAATATTTGATTCTTGGTGAGCAGCTGGGTGATTTTCCCGTGCTTATCAATATCTGGTTCTGGATTGAATTTATCGAGTCTCGATCCGTTGATCTTCTTTCCCCTTACCAGCTTCGTGAATTTCTGCAGCGAATTATACTGGGGGCCGAGGTCAAGGTAGTGGAGAAAAGCATCTTTATCATAGCCAACGTCAATGAAGGCCGCGTTAAGTCCCTGGACAACTTTTTTAACAGTGCCCAGGTATATATCGCCTACGGTAAATTTGGTGCTTTCGTCCTCATTATGAAACTCAACAAGCGTTTTATCTTTTAGAAGGGCTATACGACATCCGTCCTGAGTGGCACTAATGATTAGTTCATTACTCAAAACGATATAGTTAAAATGTATACGATGTGTATTAGCTGAAAAGCAGTGGCATCAGGCCATCCGCGCCAGACGCTTATTTTTTCTTATGTCTGTTCTTTCTAAGGCGTTTCTTACGCTTGTGCGTGGCCATTTTGTGCTTCTTTCTTTTCTTTCCGCTAGGCATATGATGTTTTTTGATTTTGCTCCTGAACCGGCTGCCCGGCCTTCCCCTGCGGGAATATTAAAGGAGTTTTGGTTAAACAATTATTTTAAATCCTTTAGATACGAATCTACTGTTGCCTGAACAGCGGGATCCTTATCCATTTCTTTCACTTTTTCGAATTGTTCCTTTGCTCCTTTTTTATCTCCCGTGTTCATCAGGGAGATTCCCAAAAGCAGCCTGCCCTGCGTATGATCAGGCTTCACCTTGATCAATTCTTCCAAACGCTCCACAGCCCGGTCATACTGACCTGATTGAACCGACAGCATGCCCATATTGAACAATGCCAGTTCATGTTTCGGATCCTTCGCCAGTACCTCGCGCAGCAACCCGATGCCCTGCATGGGATTGGGTGAGCTGAGGTATGTCATCGCCAGTTTGGTCTTGATGTCCAGGTTGTCAGGCTCGGTCTTGAGTACCGCCTGGTAAAACGCCTGGGCTTTTTCGGCAAATGCCTTTTGCTTTCCCTGGTCAATGGCAAAGGAATAAGCCTGGTAGTACTGATCCCCGGCCTTGATCCTGCTTTCAGTTGTATTAAAGAACTTCGATGCCTCCCCGGCAAACCACGCGGCACTGTCAAATTTTTGAGCAGTTTGATACAGGTTTGCTAAAGAGTCGGCAAAGATAGCATTTTTTTCTTTTTGTGAACGTTCTTGTATTTGGCTTCTGAGGCTGGCAATGGCGGTAGAAACAGCTGCCGGTGGCTTCGAATGAACGCCGAGGTCCTGGACGGACGAGTCATTCGACCCGGAAAGCGGGTCGTCGTTTTCAATGACCACCTTGGGCAGCATAAAAAGCCCCCAAATCAGCAGTGCGCTGACCACAATCAGTATAATTCGCGTTTTTAGCATGAGCTTGAGCAGAGACTCTTAAAGCAGGATCAATACCCTGCGGCGATCAATCAACGTCTTCTTCTTTGAACTTTTCAGCTTTATCAGCCAGCAGCTTAACTTTTTCACTGTTTTTGATCTTGCTTACAAATATTTTGGCGGGTTTGAAGGCGGGGACATAGTGTTCGTCAATCACCAATGCGGTGTTGCGCGAGATATTGCGGGCAATTTTTTTCTTCCTTTTTTTATTGATAAAGCTTCCGAAACCACGGATGTATATGTTATTTCCATTCGACATGGAATTTTTAACCACACTGAAAAACGCTTCTACTGATGCGGTTACGTCTGCCTTGTCAACTCCGGTTTTTTCAGCGATTTCGTTTATGATGTCTGCTTTCGTCACAATCGTATATTTTAGGTCCTCCAAAAATCAGGTTGGCAAATTTATACCCCGGCCTTAGATTTAAAAATGAATATTGAAAAAATCTGATAATCAGCACGATGGACAACCGATATTTTCCCGATAAAGTCGTTGAATGGTATGACCAGAACAAGCGCGACTTACCTTGGAGGCAGACGCGCGACCCTTACAAAGTGTGGTTGTCGGAGGTCATTCTCCAACAAACGCGGGTCAGCCAGGGCCTGCCTTACTATCTGAAGTTCATTGAACAGTATCCCGATGTGCACGCGCTGGCCGCCGCTTCTGAGCAGGAAGTTCTGCGCTGCTGGCAGGGCCTGGGCTATTACACGCGCGCCAGGAACCTGCATAAGTGCGCAAAGCAGGTGGCTTCGGCACATCGTGGCATATTTCCTACAAGCTTCGCCGAACTCAAAACTTTGCCGGGCATTGGCGACTATACCGCAGCTGCGATCGCTTCTATTTCCTTTGGGGAGCAGGTTGCTGTAGTGGATGGCAATGTTTTCCGGGTGTTGGCGCGCATCTTTGGCATTGACAAACCCATCAATAGCCCGGAGGGGAAAAATCATTTCTCGACACTGGCCAACGCACTCATTTCAAAACATCCGCAGCCCGACATTTACAATCAGGCGGTCATGGAGTTCGGCGCGCTCCATTGTGTACCCAAAAATCCGCTTTGCGATAGCTGCCCATTCAAGGGTATATGCGTGGCAGCAATGCAGGAACTTCAACACGCGCTACCTGTAAAACTGAAGGCGAAGCCCGTGCGAAAGCGATACTTCAATTACTTTGTCATTAGAAAAGGACACAGTTTCATGAT
>DASPJC010000341.1:0-12947 GCA_035628815.1 Ohtaekwangia sp.
ATTCACCAGGAGGATCCGACGCTCGAAGTTGCCTATTCCCGGGAATTGAAGCAATTGATCATTTCCGCACAGGGCGAACTTCACCTTGCCGTTTGCAAATGGTTTCTAGAGCATGTCTATAAACTGCACGTTGATTTTGAAAGCCCGCGCATCTCTTACCGGGAAACGATCCGAAGGCCCGCAACGGCAAGTTACAGGCATAAAAAACAGTCCGGTGGTGCGGGGCAATTCGGAGAGGTACATTTGCGGGTAGAGCCCTACTACGATGGCATGCCGGAACCAACGGGCTTCGCCGTTCGGGGCAGGGAAGTGGTCGACCTGGAGTGGGGAGGAAAACTTGTTTTTTATAATTGCATTGTGGGTGGTGTGATCGATACGCGATTTATTCCGTCGATCATGAAAGGCGTGATGGAAAAAATGGAAGAAGGTCCCATTAACGGGTCGTACGTGCGCGACGTGCGTGTGATGGTATTCGACGGCAAAATGCACGCGGTTGACTCGAACGATATCTCCTTCAAGATTGCAGGCATGATGGCATTCAAGGATGCATTTATGAAGGCCGAGCCGCAGTTGCTTGAACCGGTTTATGACGTCGAGGTTATGCTTCCGGAAGAAGTAATGGGCGATGTGATGAGCGATTTGCAAACCCGGCGCGCCATGATCGTCGGAATGGATAGCCAGGGGAATTACCAGGTGATCCGGGCAAAAGTCCCGCTTGCGGAGATGGACCGGTATTCTACGGCGCTGCGCTCCCTTTCGCAGGGTCGGGCAAACTTCAGCCATCGCTTTGCCGAATATGCGCCTGTTCCCTATGAGGTGCAGCAGCGATTATCCAGGCACACGCACGAAGCAGCACTTGTATGACTTGATGCTACGACGTGTGGGTACTTATCGGCAGGCCTGAAAAGGTGCCTGCCCGGGGCAGAATCTGTGGAATGCCCAAAATTAACTTCCAGCGACGCTGAAAACGATTGTTTAGCGTTTGACTTTTTATAGTTTTGTCTGAACCACAGTTTCATTTTGAGCAACGCCATTGTCATTATACCAACCTATAATGAACGCGAAAATATCCGCGCAATCATCGATACGGTGTTTGCATTGCCTAAAGATTTCCACGTCCTGATCGTTGACGACAGCTCTCCTGATGGCACCTGGGAAATTGTTCAGGAAATGCAGGAGCAATACAATACAACTGAAAATAAACTCCAGCTGTACAGGCGCAGCGGCAAACTCGGGCTCGGAACGGCTTACATCACGGGTTTCAAGTACGCGCTTGAAAAGGGTTACGACTACATCCTGGAGATGGATGCTGATTTTTCACATGATCCGAAGGACCTTGTTAATCTTTACCTGACGTGCGCCGAGATGCATGCCGATGTATCCATCGGCTCCCGTTATGCTACCGGCGTCAATGTTGTGAACTGGCCGATGGGCCGGGTGCTCCTGTCCTACTTTGCCAGTACGTATGTCCGGTTGATCACCAGCATTCCCGTGATGGATACTACGGCTGGATTCGTGTGTTATAAAAGAAGGGTCCTGGAAACCATTCCCCTTGACCAGATCAAGTTCGTGGGCTATGCTTTTCAGATCGAAATGAAGTTCCTTGCCTGGAAGTTTGGTTTCAAACTACAGGAGGTTCCGATCATCTTTACGGATCGAACACGGGGCGAATCCAAGATGTCGGCGGGGATTTTCAAAGAAGCATTTTTCGGTGTATTGCAAATGACTATCCAAAGCTGGTTTAAAAAATATATTCCAGCCGGATAGGCGCTGCGCCTATTCTTCCAGTCCTACAAAGGTGATGGGTCCGACATGCGACTTCACAAGCTCCAGGTCCGGCTCCGTGATCTCTGCTTCATAACCATCCTCCTTCAGCATGTTGAGAATATCTTCAGCCGCCTCGCGTTGCTTATAGATGTGATAATCTTCCCGGGCAAACACAGGATAGCGTCCAAGCTTCTGTTCACGATCCACAAAATTGAATCCACACAGGTACAATTTGCTTCCAGCGTGCTGAATACGATATAACGGCATCTGCGGATATTTCTGCAGCCATTCAACGAATTCTTCCCGTGTTCCCTGTACAATTTCGGTAAGCTTGAAGATCTTCATGACTTCACCCTGATTCGGTTTGTCCAGCAATCGCAAATCGAAATTGTGCACATAGGCTGATAGTCCTACGCAACCACACAACACCATAAGCGGGTTCTGGGCATCGCCATGCAACCTCACATCGAGATTTTTGGCGCTAAAGAAAGCCTGCAAACGCCGGTTTCTTTTTTGGATAGTAGAGGTCAGGTCCGGCCTGACCGGATTTTTAAATTTTAGCTGCATAACATACCATTTCGAGATAAGGTGGGCTCCTTACTAAAACAAAAATAAAAAAATATCGGAAGTTTAAACATTTATTAACGGGAGAATCTGTTAATCGAAGCGTATAGCTTTTATCGGGCTAATTCGCGAGATAACCATGGTCGGTATCAGCAAAACGATCGTGACAACGGCAAAAGTAAGGAGATTCAGGATCGCCACCACTTCCCAATTCCAGCTGATCGGCACAAAATCCATGTAGTAATCGTGAGCATTGAGCTTCACTATTTTAAATTGATCCTGGATAAAACACAGTCCCAGTCCAAGGATATTGCCAAGAACCAACCCCCGTGTGATAAGACGCATGCCCTGGTAGACAAAAATGGACCTTACAACCTTGTCGCTACCGCCCAGCGCCTTGAGCATCCCGATCATCTGGGTCCGCTCCATCACCAGGATAAGCACAATGGAGATCATATTCACGCAAATCACGATCAGGATGACCGAAAGGATAATATTGACCTGCCGGCTCACCAGGTTAAGCCATTCGAATACCTGCATATAGCGATCGCTGACCCGTTCGATGTTCAGATCGAAATCAATCTTCTCGCCGATGGCCAATCCTGCCTTATCCACATCGTCAACATCTTTAAGGAATACTTCCATCCCACCGGCGAGGCTATCGGACCAGTCGTTAAGCCTTCGGATCATGCGTATATCGGCGAAAACAAATTTGCTGTCGAAGTATTCTGAAAGGTTGGTTTCGTAGATGCCGGTGACCTTCAACCTGCGCAACCGCGGTGGATTCTGAAAAAAATGGATCACCAGATCGTCGCCTGTCTTTACTTTCAGCTTATCGGCGATCACTTTGCTGATTACGACCTGGTTTGCATAGGCAGAATCCGGCAAATCGATAAACTTACCCGCTACCATGTTCGAACTGAACGCCGCCGTATCAAAGCTCCGACCGATGCCTTTCATCATAACGACCTGTACTTCGTCGCTGATTTTCACCAGGCCAAGCTTGTGTGCATATTCCTGGACGTGGTCTACAAAAGGATAACGTTCAGGATGGTCGTAAACGTCGATATGGTAATTGAACGGATCGGACTCAAGAGAATTACTCATCGTCAGCTTGTTGATCACAAGATGGCCGCTGAATGCGAAAATTTTGTTCCGGATCGTTTCCTGGAATCCCTTCATGACCAGAAACGAAGCCAATGCGCCGGCCAGTCCAATACCGATAATGACAATCGCGATGGTGTGGATGGTCGAAGAGAAGCTCTCCTGTTGCGCGGAGCTGATTCTTTTGGATATGAAATATGAAAGATTCAAATTAAATACGATTCGGTGATCCTGTGCGGCTAACATCGGTCGCCTGACCCGGCAATCCGCTGACAGATCAGCAATTGGTCACATCAAGCAGTAAGATAATAATATGATCGGAATATCGGGATTAGGCATTAGGCCTTAGGCCTTAGGCATTATTAGGCATTGGGCATTAGGCATTGGGGAATTGGGGTTGGGCAGCTCGCGGCGGACAGCTTTTGGCGTACGTGGATTAGTTGATAGCGCAGAATGTGCGTTTTTACACACGCGATTTATCCAATTTTTCGGCGTTGTGATTTTGTCGCCTTGTTTTCTTGATATTTTTAAAGAAAGTTGAACCTGCAGATCACCGCACCTATCAGATAAATTTAATGACCAAAGCCGAAAAAGTAAGCGATATCCTGCAGATCCTGGACAAGTTTTTCCCGGACCCGAAGATTCCGCTGGATTACAAGGATGCCTATACGCTGTTGATTGCAACCCTGCTTTCTGCACAGTGCACCGACGAACGCGTTAACAAAACGACCCCCGCACTTTTCAGTCGTGCCGACAACCCTTACGATATGGTGAAGATGAGCGTGGACGAGATCCGCGATATTATCCGCCCATGCGGCTTATCGCCGATGAAATCGAAGGGCATTCACGGCCTTTCAAGGATCCTGATCGATAAGTATAACGGCGCGGTGCCGGACAATTTTGAGGACCTGGAAGCCCTGCCCGCGGTCGGCCACAAGACCGCGTCTGTGGTGATGACCCAGTGGTTCGGCTACCCTGCTTTCCCCGTGGATACGCACATCCACCGGTTGGCCTACCGGTGGGGACTTACCACGGGCAAGAGCGTAGAGCAGACTGAAAAAGACCTGAAGCGGCTCATTCCACAGGATCAATGGGACAAATCGCACCTCCAGATCATCTACTTTGGAAGAACCTACTGCCCCGCCCGAGGGCACCTTTGGCGGGAATGTCCGGTATGTTCGAAATACCTTCGGAAGGAATCGAGAGATTAGGTGCTGGATGCTTGTGGCTGGTGTTAGATGTTGGATGTTGGACCGTGGTCAATGGCAGCATTCCATATGCCAGTATCCAGAATCCCAGCATCCAGTATCCAGTATCGTCTGTTTAAAAAAACAAATGCCGAACGTGGTCAACGTCCGGCATTGCTTCGCGCGATCTGCCAAATCAACAAATGCAAACAAAAAATTCGCGCTTCCTACACCTTAAAAATTGGCACTCCGGCACCGGCAAAAAATATTTACAACCAACAACCACTACGAATGGAGTAAATTACCTGTCATGCCGGAAATGCCATGTCTTTAATATCTGTTCAAAATCTGTTCTTCAGCTTTCATCAGTCTACATTATCATGCAGGAACTTATTGTTGCCTAAGAGATTATTGTCATCGTTCAGGTTGTACTTCGAGATGAATGATTCGGAAGAATGCGGTACATCATTCATCTTCACGCCGCGTCGGAGGTAGGCGGGCAGTGACCATTTTTCGTTAAACTCTTCCTTGGTCATTTCGGATTTGCGTGCTTGTTTCATTTTTTCTTTCCTTTCTTCAGCTTGTTTCTGTAATCTTTGTTTTGTCGAGCGCAGCTCCATCAGGCCTTCATCATTGATTACCTGGTCGCCGTACTGTGTTGTTATGTCGTCGAATTCATCATCCTTAAACAGTCCTTCTTCACCATCGTCGTCATCCTCATCCTTTGATGCCTGGTCCACCCGGTTGAAAGGACCTGTAAACATGATCTCACGTTGCGGTTTGATTTCTTCATCTGTGTGCGACTCAGTTTTGTCTTCCACCATTTTCAGCTTCAACTCCTTTGATTCGTTTACGGTGTTGTCGGCATTGAACAGCCAGCCCTGCGAGCGGTCGAGGTCATGCACTTTTTTTTCCTGCTTTGCCGCTTTCAGTTCACTGTTATTGAACCCGGTGGCGATAACCGTTACGCGGATCCGGTCGCCGAGATCAGGATCAACACCGTGGCCAAAGATCATCTCGGCTTCTTCGCCAGCCTGCTCCTGGATGTACTCGGTGATCTCCGTGAGTTCGTCCATCTGCAATTCCGCTTCGATACCGGAAATGATAGACAAAAGAATTTTCTTGGCGCCCATGATGTCGCGGTTATCCAGCAACGGTGAGGAGAGCGCACCTTCGGCAGCCTTCTTGGCGCGGTTGTCGCCCCGTGTCTCGGTTGAACCCATGACGGCGGCGCCGGCGTTGAGCATTACCGTGCGCACATCCTGGAAGTCAACGTTGACGTATCCGGCGAGTGTTATGATTTCGGCGATTCCCTTTGCAGCCGTCGTGAGGATGTTATCGGCCTGGGCGAATGCCTGGTTAATGGAGAGGTTACCATATATTTCGCGCAGCTTGTCGTTGAGTATGACCAGTACTGTATCGCAGTTTGCGCGCAGTGCATCGATACCCAGTTCGGCCTGGCCCATCTTTTTCTTTCCTTCGAAATTGAAGGGCGCCGTCACGATGCCAACGGTAAGGATATCCATGTCTTTGGCGATTTTGGCAATCACCGGCGCAGCCCCGGTACCGGTGCCGCCGCCCATACCCGCTGTTACAAATACCATTTTCGTTCCGGTGAGCATTTCACGGATCTGTTCCTTACTTTCAAGCGCCGCGTTTTTTCCTACCTCAGGATTGGCGCCACAGCCGAGCCCTTCGGTAAGGTTGGCACCGATCTGCAGTTTATTGGGCACAGGGCTGCCATTCAGCGCCTGGTTGTCTGTATTGCAGACCACAAACTCGACATCCTTGATGCCTTGCTTATACATGTGGTTCACAGCATTGCTTCCTCCACCGCCGACGCCGATCACTTTGATGATCGAGCGATACGCGCTGGTTTTGGGAACTTCAAATTTGTAAGATCCAGTTTCAAACATGATTATAATTTTAAAGTGGTTGTTTTTTTAATCAGCTTCAACTTTTGGCAAAGCCTTCCTTAATACTCGTTCTTTCCGTCCAGGTCGTCGATCAACAGGCTTTTGGTTTTGTTCAGGATGTCGTTAAAGAAACTTCTGGACGTAGTAACAGTCTTCTTCACCTTGGTGGCGGTCTTCACCACTTCGCGTGCCTCCTTGTAGCGATCTTCTCTTTCATCAAGAGAGCGGAATCCCGACAGCACGAGCCCCACGGCCGTCGCATACATCGGGCTCTTGACAGCCTCGATTTTGCTTTTGCCAAGGTGCTCATTCGGGTAACCGATGCGGGTATCCATACCGGTCATATACTCAACCAACTGTTTCAGATTGTTCAACTGTGCGCCGCCACCGGTGATCACGATACCACCCGCGAGCCTGTTCTCAAAACCGGAGCTGATGATTTCGGCATGCGCCATTTCGATGATCTCCTCCATTCTCGCCTGGATGATGTTTGACAGGTTCTTGACGGATATTTCCTTCGCCGCACGGTTCCGTATGCCGGGGATGGAAACGATCTCGTTGGGACTGGCCTCTTCGGCGATGGCTTTCCCGAACCGTGTTTTCAATTGTTCGGCCTGTTGGGGCAATACCATTAATCCCTGTTTGATATCGTTGGTTACAATGTTGCCGCCAAATGGAATGACCGCGGTATGCCGGATAATGTTGTCGTAAAAGATCGCGATGTCCGTTGTGCCGCCCCCGATGTCGATCAGGCAAACGCCGGCTTCTTTCTCTTCGTCATTCAACACCGCGAGACTTGAAGCCAGTGGCTCCAGTATAAGGTCGTCGATCTCCAGTCCACCGCGGCGGATGCATTTATTAATATTATTGATGGCGTTGGTCTGTGCCGTAATAATGTGAAAATCGGCTTCCAGCCTGACGCCGGACATTCCGACAGGTTCCTTGATACCGTCCTCATAATCCACCATGTAATCCTGGGGCATCACATGAATGATCTGGCTGCCCGGCGGAACGACCATACGATACATATCCTGTGTAAGGCGTTCAACGTCGTCGACTGTAATTTCCTCCTCCTTTGTGGAGCGGGTAATTCCGCCGTGCTGGATAAAACTTTTGATGTGCTGTCCGGCGATGCCCACGTTCACCACACCAATATCAATTCCAGACTGTTCACCGGCTTCGCGTATCGCCTTCTCAATGGCATAAACGGTTTTATCAATATTGAATACGATGCCCTTCACAACGCCTTCCGATTCTGCCTTGCCCATGCCGAGTACTTCCAGTTTGCCGAATTCATTCTTCCGGCCGACAATAGCACAGATCTTGGTTGTGCCAATGTCCAGTCCGACGATTATTTTTTCATTTTCCATGATTGTAAATCTTTATAGTGGTTGTTTGCGTTCGCGTTATAAAAATTGGTCTTTGGTTCTATTCAGCTATAATCTGGCCTGCATATTCGAGGTTAACCCGCGCGTATTTGTTCCAGCCTACCCGTGGCAGGATCTCCTTATAGAATATCTTCAGTTTCCGGAGTTTGACTTCCTGTTCGTCCGGCTTCCCGAATTCAATGCGTTCATCGCCTACCTGCGGGAAGAAGGTGATCTTTGCCTTTCCATCGATGTCGAGTTGGGCAATCTGGGCGTTCCAGAACTCATCCCGGCGGATGCGACTGATCAATTCCATCAACTGTTCTCCGGTCTGCGTGTCGCGCATGTTCTGCTGTTGCAGCAGTTGACGGACATACGGCCCGCTCAACAATACCACACGTGCCGTGAATTTGTCTGAGACGGGCATCAGTGTTCCGTCTTCGGCGATGTAACCATCCGGACCATCGTGCCGGACAATACGCGCGACGGGCCGTCTCAGTGAAACGCGTGCAATTACGTTTCCTTTCAGGTCACTGTACAGATCTGCGTCCTCCACAAAGGGGTTATGTTTGATTTTCTGTTCAATAGCCTTCAGGTTGACTGCATCAAGATCCGCACCTTTCAGATTCCCGATATTGACATCCATCAGTTCTGCGATGTCCGACTCCTCCATAAAGTGATTGCCCTCTGTGTTCTCCAGCCTGATCGTGATTTCATTGATCGGAACATGCGCCTGTTTCCTTTCGGTAAAACCAATGAAGAGCAGTACCACAATTATTGCAGCGCCGATTTTAATTTCGCGTTTGAGGTTGAACTTAAACTTCATACTTCCTTTCGAGCATATTCTTAATGGGTTCCACGAACGTATCGATATCGCCGGCACCTACGGTAACGATCACATCGATGTTTAATGATTCAAGTTTCTCCATGAGGTCATTCTTGTTGCAACGGATCTTTGCCGGACTTGTAATGTCCTTGAAAATCATGTCCGAATCCACGCCGGGAATTGGTAACTCCCGGGCTGGATAAATATCCATTAACAGGAGTTCGTCGGCGAGGCTCAGGCTTTTAGAAAACCCTTCGGCAAAGTCGCGGGTACGGCTGAACAGGTGCGGCTGAAAGATCACCGTTAGTTTCCGCCGGGGATACATGGATTTCATCGATTTCAGAAATGCCTCAATCTCCGTGGGATGATGCGCATAGTCATCGACGTACACGACCTTCTTTCCTTTCACGACAAATTCGAATCGGCGCTTCACCCCGGTGAAAGACTCGAGCGCTTTCTTGATCGTGGCCGTGCTGATACCACACAAGCTTGCCGCAACTGACGCGGCTACGGCATTTTCAATGTTATGAAAACCGGGGACACCAAGCTTGATATGTTCAACGGTTCCAAATCCATGGAGGTCGAACTCAAAAAATCCGCTACTGGCGGTAATGTGGCTGGCAAAAAACTGCCCCCGGCTCATGCTGTAAATGTATTTGGTGACATGACCAACACCCGAGGCAAGCTTCTCAGCAATCGACTCATGGATGATCAGTGCACCACCGCTATTGATCTGTGTGATAAAATCCTTAAACGAACTGATCAAACTTTCATGATCGCCATAGATATCCAGGTGGTCGGCATCAGCCGACGTCACAATAGCGAACTGCGGGAAAAGTTTAAGGAATGACCTGTCGAACTCATCGGCTTCCACCACCACCAGCGTATCGTTGTTGATGGTGCCGTTCATCACGAGGTTGGAAGCATAATTGGTGGTTATTCCGCCCAGGAATCCAACCATGTCCCTACCCGCAAACTTAAGGATATGGGCCACCATGGAGGATGTCGTCGTTTTGCCGTGCGTTCCGGCCACGGCAATTGTTTTATAGCCTTTCGTGATCAGGCCCAATACCTCCGAACGCTTCAGTATCGTATAACCGTTTTCTTTAAGATACTGGTGCTCCTTATGGTCCTTCGGAATGGCGGGTGTAAAAACGATCAGTGACTTTTCCTTTTGATCCCTCACGATCGCCGGAATCAGGTCAATTCGATCTTCATAATGAACCTGCATTCCTTCCCGCTCAAGGGCTTCGGTCAGGGTTGTCGCGGTCCGGTCATAGCCTGCCACATTCATCCCTTTTTTGATAAACCATCGTGCTAGGGCGCTCATACCGATGCCGCCAATGCCCAGGAAATAAACGTTATCGTAGTCTTCAATCTTCACGCCTATGCTTTATCTATGCTGATCTTTAATCCTGTTATCGTTTATCAAACCGTTTCGCAACGTGTGTTGTATCGATACGGTATTGGTCATGCTTTAATAAGTTTTTCAATTTCCATGACGATGGCGTTGGTTGCATCCGGTTTGGCAAGTTTGACAATGTTGTTTGCCAACCGGGTAGCCGATTGCTCGTCGAAAAGTAATCGCAACGCTTCGTCTACTAGTCTTTGCTGTGCGTCTTTGTCGGCGATCATCACGGCCGCACCTTTATCCACCAGTGCCATCGCATTCTTCGTCTGGTGGTCTTCAGCCACATTCGGCGAAGGCACCAGGATGCAGGGCTTGCCGGCGATGCACAATTCAGAAACAGCCAGTGCTCCCGAGCGTGATATCACCACATCCGCGGCGGCATAGGCAAGGTCCATCTCTCGGACGAAATCGTGAACCCGGATGCGCAACAGGTTATACTGGCTGAGCTGGCCCTTGTAGTTATCGTAGTAACCTTTTCCGGTCTGCCAGATCACCTGGATACCGGCGTCGAGCAACTTATCGATATCGCCCAGGACACTTTCATTGATCGTCCGGGCACCCAGGCTTCCACCGATGATGAGCAGGGTTTTTATACCCGGTGTAAAGCCGAAGTGGCTCAGTCCCCGATCCCGCTTTTCACGGGTGGTCAGAATATCCTTGCGCACGGGATTACCGGTTACGACGATCTTTTCCTTCGGAAAATATTTCTCCATACCCTCGTACGCGACGCAGATCGTACTCACTTTTCCAGCCACCTGTTTGTTGGCGAGCCCGGCGAAAGAGTTCTGCTCCTGCACGACGGTTGGAACGCCCGACCGCGTAGCCGCCATCATAATGGGTCCGCTCGCATAACCGCCCGTTCCCACGACAGCATGTGGTTTATATTTTCTGATGATCGCCACTGCGCGTATGTAGCTCACGATAACTTTCAGGGGAAATAAAAGATTCGATAAAGTAATCCGGCGCTGGAGTCCGCTGATCCATAATCCGATGATCTTATAACCCGCTTCAGGCACACGCGTCATTTCCATCCGGCCACGCGCTCCGACAAAAAGGATCTGCGCATCGGGATGTCGTTCGCGAAAGGTATTGGCAATCGCAACGGCAGGAAAAATATGTCCGCCGGTCCCGCCGCCGCTGATAATAAGCCGATATGGTTTTTGTGCGCTGATAATTGTTTTGTTATGTGATGTTCAATTTCAATTTATGCGGCTTTCGGTGTCATGACATTCCGAGGCTCCTTTCCTTCGCCGTGTTCCCGCCTCGCCCACCCGGGATCCTGCTCGCCACGGCTTACGCTGAGTACGATACCCAATGCCAGGCCGGTAAATACCATCGATGTCCCGCCCATGGATATCAGTGGAAGTGGTTGCCCGGTTATGGGTCCCAACCCTACGACTACCCCCATATTCACCATCGCCTGGCACACAAGGTCAAAGCACAATCCCGCGGAAAGCAGTCCTCCAAACGCCCGTTCACTGTTGTACGCCGCTTTCATCCCGCGGTGAAGCAGCAGGAGATAAAGCGAGATCACGACGATTGCGCCGATCATGCCATACTCTTCAATAAGGATGGCAAAAATAAAATCCGCGAAAGGGTTGGGAAGGATATTGCGCTGGTCGCTGTTCCCCGGGCCTTTGCCGGCGACACCCCCTGTTGCTATCGCGATGTATCCGTGTTTAGCCTGGAACTGAGGATCTTCTTTTCCCTGAACAAATCCCCACCAGTGTTTTACGCGCGCGATGGTTGTTCCCCCGCGCTCACCAAATTCAAAAGCGAGTGCTCCGAAGAGAATGCCGACAAACAGTAACATCGCCAGGTATTTTGCCGGCACGCGTCCGATGAACATGATGAGCATGCAGGTTGTCAGCAGCAGGATCGCGGTCGACATATTGGTTAATGCAATCAAGCCGCAGATGGTACCGCACCAGAAGAGGATCGGGATCAATGACTCCTTGATGTCGTCGATGTTCTGCTGGCGCTTGGATAACATGCTGGCCATGTTGACGATCAGCGCGAGGCTCGCGAAGTCAGAAGGTTGGAAAGATGTTCCGAGGAAAGGGATACTGATCCATCGGGAAGCATCGTTCACGCTGATGCCGGATTTGAAAGTATAAATCAGCAATGGAATACTGATCCACATCGCGACACGCGACAGCCTGGAGTAATACCGGTAATCGACCTTGTGGGCAAACCACATCGCAGAGAGGCCAACCAAAACGTGTAGCGTATGGGTGATAAGCAGGCGTTCCGGACTTTCGGAACGTTTAAAGGCAAGGGTTCCGATGGAACTGTATACGACGAGGATACTGATCATGGACAAAGCCAGCACCACGGCCCAGATGACCTTGTCACCCTGCAGATTTTTATCGGCCCATTCTTTAACTTTTGTCATATCACGATTCCTCTTCTTGCTTCAGGTCCAATACTGCCTGGCGAAACTGGTCGCCGCGGTCTTCATAATTTTTAAAAAGATCAAAGCTTGCACAGGCCGGCGAAAGGAGTACCACATCCCCGGCTTCGGCAACTTCAAGCGCCATACGCACAAGTTCTCTTACACTTTGCGTCTCCTTTACCACGGGCACCACATCGCCGAAAGCCTTCTTCAGCTTTTCATTATCCTTTCCCAGGCAGATGAGTGCCCTGGCTTTCTTCTTCACATCTTCTTTGATCAGGTTGTAATCATTCCCTTTATCAACGCCACCCGCAATCCAGACGAGTGGTTTGTCATAACTTCCGAGCGCATACACCACCGAATCAACATTGGTTGCTTTTGAATCATTGACGAACTCGACGCCTTTGATG
>DASPJC010000342.1:0-2446 GCA_035628815.1 Ohtaekwangia sp.
AGCGAGCCGGTGCATCAACCATCGGTCCTGTGAAGAGGCGTACGGCGACGGGGAACTCGGAAATAGGCAACTCTTGCCAGGTCTACTAAAAGGGGATCTCGGATGTTCAGTCACAAATTAACGCTTCAATTATTGCCCTGCAGCGAGAATAGGTATCTTCGATCAGACGAATATCGAGTCGTATGCCCTCTGACATAATCAACAGCATCCTGGCGCGGGTCAACCGCCCCGATCTTGTAAAGGTACTTTCTGAAGATCTTTCGGGGAGCGAATTGAATTCCGTTTTGCTGGAAATACTAAAGCTGAAGGCGAAAGGAATGACCCCTCCATCTCTGTTAAACTTTTACCAACAGAACCGGTTCGTCAAGCCTGCCGATCTTCCCGTCGTTGAGACGAAGCGCATCGAATTTGAAGTGTTGCAGCTATTTGAACAACACGGATTCACTCCCATCGAACTATCGCCGGTGAGTTCACTTGGTTCTTGTTCTGTAGTTGCACCTGCAGATCAAAACAAGGTCCTTTCTGCACTCCGGGGTACAGAGGTGTTGGCTGACAGTACGAACGCAATAGCTTTGCACGTAAGTGACTTGAAGCAAAAGAATCTATTACCAGACAGGGTAGCGAAGGTATGTAATATCCAGCGAATGGTTCGCACGCAGGCCATCACTGGCAAAGGATTCACTCCTCATTTCAGAGTAGGCTGCCTGGTCTCCTCCGGCACGGACACGGGTGCATTCGAGTTCGAGAAGACAGCCCTGAATGAGCACCTCCGAATGATGAAGGTCCTCTTTCTGGATTACTATAAGGTCGAGAAGATCGCCTTCCGATTACTGTATCGCGCAGGGTACGTGAGCAATTTTCTTAAGGATGTCACGGATTTTCTTATAAGTAATAATCCTGATACCAATATCACACAAGTTGATCTACCCGAAAAACAAAATGCATACTACAAAGGAATACAATACAAGGTCGACGTCGCGTTTAACGGGAGTACGTACGAGATCGGTGACGGCGGATTTGTAGACTGGACACAGCAGTTGCTCCAGAATAAAAAGGAACGCATGCTTTCAACCGGCTTCGGATTTGACTTCATCTACAGGGTCCTGCGCGGCGAACTTTAGTCCGGTGGACTCAGCCTTACGAGTACTTACTCACGGTCGCGACGCGGCCGGAAACACCGTAAAATTCAGCAGTTCGGTATGACGCAGTACTGAAATGTCCACCGCGGTCAGAATGTTTTTTCTGGTCAATTCCTTAAACAACTCGTGAAGTGAGTTCACATATTTGCCATTGAAAGAGACAATGATGTCGCCGTCATGCAACTGCGACCGCGAGGCGGGCGAATCCGCCTCCATACTCACCACAAAAAGTCCATTCTTGTTGGGAAGGTGATAATGCCGAAGTATTTTTTGATTGATCGGGACTTCCTGCAGGGCAACGCCCAGATAGGCTTTAAACACTTTGCCATCCTTCAGCAATTGCGTGGCTATCTCCTTGGCCGTATTGATATCGACCGAAAAGCTCAAACCCTGGGCGCCGTTTATCATAGCAGTGTTCACGCCGATCACCTCGGCATCGGTGTTAATCATAGGGCCTCCGGAATTTCCAGGATTCAGCGCGGCGTCGGATTGAATGACATTATCGACTAACCTCCCGGATTGCGTCCGCAATGTTCGCCCGAGCGCGCTTACCACGCCCGCCGTCACTGTGTGCTGGTATCCATAGGGGTTGCCGATTGCAATTACAAACTGTCCGATCTGCAGATCAGACGCGTCACCAAGCCTCGCGACCGAATAGCCATCGGCGTATATTTTCAATATAGCAATATCGGTATCAGGGTCCTCGCCTATCAACGTCGCTTCAATTTCATTTTCATTGAGTAACCCTACCATGATTCGGTCAGCACCGTGCACCACGTGGCTGTTGGTAAATATCAATCCATCAGAGGAAAAGATAAAACCGGATCCGGCACCTGCTGGCCTGAACTTTCCACCTGCTTTTTTATATACGTCTATTTTAACGACGGCGTTCTTGACCTTGTCAACAGCGTCGACAATGATTTTTGAAAAGGCATCCATACAAGATTATTAATTTAACCTGTCCGGCAAATTTGCTTCCAGTCACAAAATCAGATAAAATGACGGAACCGAGGCTGGCAAAATGGCCGCCGGCCGCATACAATAAATTCGATGAATTCTCGTCGGAGCTAAGAGGTTGGCCATCGCCTGCGAATCCTGCGCGAAGGTGAGTTACAGGCTGAGGCCACTTTATTTGAGTAAGTTATCCATCTTCTCGCGGTCAAACTCCTTCTCGTTGTTGGCAAGCCATACGGCCGCGACGCCGTTTCCGATAAAGTTGGTAATGGCGCGGGCCTCTGACATAAACCGATCAACGCCGAGAAGCAGCGCGAGCCCTTCCAAAGGAATGATCTTGACCGCGGTCAGCG
>DASPJC010000343.1:0-5007 GCA_035628815.1 Ohtaekwangia sp.
CTCTGAATACTAAAATCCTGCTCGACAAATACAATGGAGAGATCGAGGAAGAGATTGACAACAACCTGAAATTCGGATTCTGGATGGTAAAGCTTCACGACTACGATTTCTGGAATAGTAAACGCGTTATCCTTAGTGTCGTGGGTGCCGGGCTTACAGTGGTCGGATTGACCGGGTTCTATTTATGGTTGCGTAAAAAGGACAAGAAGAAAAAGAACCGGAAGAAGCATCCTGCCGGGGCCCCGTTATCGTGAATCTTGCACTGGCTACCGGGCGCTCTTAACTGTTTCAACGTTTTTGCGTTCCGCGTTACGATAAAACCTCTGCATGCATCAAGCGCTTGAAAATTTCAGGATTTTATCGGCGACATTATAAAAATCCTGGCTGTAGATTCAGCCAGGATTTCAACATCATTGCGAATACTTCTCAGAGTACCAGGTTTATCCCGACATTAAATCGCCGTGGATTCTGGTAGTTCCCCCTGAACAACCCGGAGTTCGTGTTGTTCAGATCCACGGTCGGACTTACAGAACGACTCTCCGTATCGAAAGCATTCATTATATTCCCGAAGAAATGGATCTTTCCCATTTTGTAACGCAACGCCATATTCACAAGGGCATAACCATCGATGGTTTGTCTATTGAGCGGCGCTTCCGGATTGAGAAATCCGGCAAGGTGCTGCTCCGATAACCAGATAAGTCGTGGCGAAAACGACCAGTTTGCCATGGTAATGTCGGTACCGGCTTTCAGCATCCAGTTTGAAATGTTATCGAGTTCTACATCATACGTCTTTTCAACACCAAGCTCATCGGTTCGTCTGATATCAACGGTACCGTCGACATAGCTCAGGTAAGCATAGGCCTTGATCATTCCGCGCCTGATTGAATGGGTGTAATCCAATTGCAGCGATCCGCCGTAAACTTTCTGCCGGCCGCGGTTAACGAACACTTCAATGTAATCGACATTCCAGCCGAGGTATTTTCCATTGTAAAGATCCGTGTTGCCGTTGTCTGGCGCGAAGTCAACCAGGTTGCTTACACCGGTATAATAACCCACGATGGTAGTACTGAAATTTCTGCCATAGTATTTGCGAAGCGACAGCTCAATGTTACTGGACTCCAACGGCTTAAGATTGGGATTGGGAAGATGGAAGAAATTTGATTGATACGTCTTTCCCGAGTCAAGCGTGGTAAACGCGCCGTACGTCGCATAAGTACTGCCGGTCGTAGGTGCAAGGTAAGCGGTGGCGGCAAGCGCTTTAACCGTCAGGTTTGCACCCGGATTCCATACGATACCCATTCGCGGATTAATGGTTGATCCGAACCGGTTATTGTGATCGAATCGCATACCCATTGTCAGGTCGGCTTTGTTCATCACTTTCTGTTGCCATTGCGTATACCCGCCTGCATTGTAATATTTCACACCATATATTTTCGCTTCGATTCCCTCTGGACGGTAGTAACTGGGTGTGTTCATCAGTATGCCTTCAACGGAACGGCTATCTTCGACCGGGGCCTGGAGATCTGTACTTTCCGGAACCGAATAAAAATTTTCAAACACAGCGCCTACCACCAGGGTTGATCGCGGGGTGAGCCGCCATTCAGCCTGCTCCTCCACGCGGACCATCGAACTATAGCCATATTTATAAGCCCGTTCCATTCCCGTGTACATGTTCCGGTAATTGGATAACGGATCGAGCTTATACTCCGATGCTGTAAGGGTCGATACCAGTGATACTTTGTCCAGTACTTTGGTATGGCGCGCGTTGAACACGCTTACGCCGCGGCCGTAAAAAACATCTTTATTGTAGACCGCGTTCTGCGGCGTGTTTTCAATGGCGCTCGAGTTTCGCGAATAATTCTTAAAAAACGAGAAATCAAAGTTGCCCGCACTCAATCCAACGTACACATTATACGCCTGCAACGGCATGGCGAACTCGTTGTCAATCTTTTCCTTGGGCGTCATTGGCCCGTAGATGCTGTTAAACGTGCCGGTTTTCAGGGAGGTCGCATCCCAGAGTGTGTCGTTTTTGAATTTCCGGCTCATGTCTATACCACCGTCATAAAAGTACTGGCCCGATATTGTTAATAACACATCTTTCAGGATTTTCTTACTGGTGAACAATGTTCCGTTATGCAGGCCGTTGTCACCGGTTGCATACAATGCTTCCGTCCGGAACGAAGTGTACTCCGCCTTTTTTGAAATGATGTTGATGATTCCGGTCATGGCGTCAGCGCCGTACAGGGCCGATGCGGGACCATAGATGATCTCTATCTGTTTCGCCAGGTTAACCGGATAGTTCTCCATGATCGGAATGCTTTCGTTCGCGGGTGCCGATAACCGCACGCCATCCAGCATGATGACAAATTTCTGCTGTCCTTCAATGCCCCGGTTTGTAATCGTATTCCGGCTCACCGAATAGGCGTTATCATCGATCTTGAAATCTGGCATGTCTATCAACACATCCAACAGCGAGCGGTAGCCCCTTATCCGGATCTGCTCTTCCGTAACAACGATCACGGATGCAGGTGCCTGTCCGGCAGCCATCTGGTTTTTACTGGCGGTTACGATCTTGACGTTCTGCAGATCTTCCAGGCTGAGCGCCGTCAGGTCCTGCCCCGTCGAGTCGTTCTGTGCGGCAACACGCATCGTCATCAATACAAAAGTGCATGCGACACGCCATTTAAGTCCTGAACGTTTCATATTCTTTGATATCCCTTGGTTAAGAAACAGAAACACTTACAGGCATTTCACACAAATGCCAGTAGTGATTTAAAATAGCCACAGCGCTTGCAAAGCCTTCAAAAGAAAGCGGTTTGAGAATGTACCCTGCAACGTTCAGGTCATACGCGGCAATTTTGTCGCTTTCCTCGTTGGAGGTGGTCATCACGAAAACGCTGATCGACTTGAGTTCGGGCTGCTTCCGCATCTCCCGCAGGAATTCAATACCGCCCATCTTTGGCATATTGATATCCAGCAAAATAATCCGTGGCATCGGAATAACGAGGTTATCGTTGCGCTTCAGCAAAGCATCAAGCGCCTCGAGGCCATTCCGGGCAATGAACAACGGGTTCGAAATGTTGTTCTTCCTGAAGGCGCGCTGAACATTCATGATGTCAACTTCGTCGTCTTCGATAAGTAATACGTTAATGAGGTTTGTCATAAATACAACTTAATTATAATGGATGTTTTTTCTGTTACTCAGTTCTTTAGGCCAGGTGAACAAAAACCGAGCACCGGCCCCCGCCTTCGATTCCACACGTATCGTGCCCCCCAGCTCTTCAATATTCTTCTTTACAATGGATAGCCCGATGCCGGTACTCTCCACCTTGTCGCGGGCCTCCAGCGTCTGAAAAATCGTGAATATCTTCTCGTGATACTGGCCATCGATACCGATACCGTTATCAGCGATGGAAAACTCATAGCAGTTGCCGGCATCTCGGACATCGATTTCCACCAACCCGTCTTTTTTGTCATTGTACTTGATGGCATTGGAGATCAGGTTAATAAATACCTGGTGCAGGGATATCTTGCGCGTTCTAAGAATGGGCATACCGTTGCCGATCCGGACGGAGAATGTCGCAGGAGGATTCAGCAGGTCTACAATCTCTTTCAGCATCTGGGCGGTATCGGTGTTTTCCGGTATGATATCGTGTCGCCCTATTTTAGAATACTCCAGTAGCCCGTTGATAAGTCCCTCCATGCGAAAGACCCTCCCCCGCAATAACGCCAGGTTTTTCTTTGTATCGGGCGCCAGCGTGGTACCAAGATCTTCGTCGATCCATTCAGACAGCTTGAAAATAGCCCGTAGCGGTGCTTTGAGATCATGCGACACCACGTACGAAAACTGGTTTAGCTCCTCATTCTGCTTCTTAAGCTGGTTGGAATAATTGATAAGCGCCATCCGGGAGGTTTCGAGGTTATCGATCATCTGGTTGAAAGCCTTTCCGAGTTTGCTGATCTCATCGTTACCCGAAACGTCCACGCGTGTCTGATCCTTTCCTTCCGAAATTGCCTTCACAGCGCTATCCAGCTTGAGAATGTTGCGTGTGATCATATTGGCCAGCACAATCGAGATCACAAGACCACTGACAAACAATGCAAGACAAAAGTAAAACGTCGTCAGCTTAAGGTGACTGATCGCTCCGTCAAGATTCTTCAGTGAGTAGCCGATCACGAGAAAACCAAAAGGCTGTTGCTGATACGTAATCTTGCTCCGGGAAAAGATAATGCGGTCTTTTTCAATGAGCCGGTCGCCACCATCAGAAGCAAGAACTTCCTGTGGAACGCTGACACGACCAGGGTCCAGGGATGCAATGAGCTGGTTTGAATTGCTCATCACCGAAATATAAACAACCGAACTGTCGCTGTGCGCCCAGTTAATGGCCTCATCAATGGCAACAAAATCAGTCTCTCCCATGCCGATACCAACACCAATCGAGAACATGTTCGAGATGCTGCGGATCTTGCCGTCGATCGCTTCGATGGCAAGCTTGCGTTGCTGGGCAGGATAATAGGAATAAATAAAGATGGCGACCGCTGACACCAGGATAACCTGGGCAATGACAAATTTGGTCCGGATGGAAATGGAAAGGGCGTTGAATTTCATATCTATCCGGTCTTACGCATGTTACGTTTTACTTCATCAGTAATGGCCATAATAAACGAGATGACAAGGTTTACCAATGTGGTAAGGCGGCCCCGTTCCGCAAGGTCGTTTCGCTCGATCACGACCGACACTTCGTGGAGCACCTTGATCAGATCAGGCATGTCGACAATACCATAGGAGGACCGGACCTGGTGGCAAATTGATTTTAGGACAGTGATGTCATGACTTTTCAGCGCTTCCCGGAGCTTATGAACAAAATCCGGTGTTTGTTTCTCGTACATTCTTGTCAACTCGGTGGCGAAGTTCTCATCATCATCGCTCAGGGCCTGCAGGTTTTTAAGGCTGATGGACGACGGCGCGACAGGCTCCGGCTGGCGGAGCGGTATGATGCCGATGTG
>DASPJC010000344.1:0-13752 GCA_035628815.1 Ohtaekwangia sp.
ACCTCGCAGCAAAACTGCTCACCGGAAGTCTGACGCCGGCGGAACAGTCAGAATGGGAAGCAATGCTGCAAGACAGCCATTTTAAAAATGAATTCGAGCTTGTCCGGAAGCATTGGAACAATGCCGGCACGCTGCCATACCTTCAGATCAACCATGAGGAAGACTGGAAAAAGGTCATGGGAAGAATTCAGGATCCTGATCAGGGGGAAACACGATTCAGCGTAAAGAAAATTTGGCGATACGCCGCTGTGATCACCCTGCTTGTCGCCGCTTCCTTCCTGCTATGGAAAGCAAACATGGTATTTACACCTGACCCGTTAGCGACCACGATCGAAGCACCGGCCGGGGCACGCACGTTCATCACGCTGCCGGACAGCTCACGGGTTTGGCTCAATGCCGGGACGAAGATCACTTTTAACCAGGATTTCGGATCTGAGAACCGCGATCTCACCTTGGAAGGTGAAGCGTTCTTTGACGTTGCCAGGAAAGATGTTTGCTTTAATGTGCATACCCTTTCGTATGACATCACAGTGTTGGGGACTGCCTTTAACGTGAAAGCATATCGTGACGACGACATCACAAGCACAACGCTTCTCCGGGGGGCATTAAAGGTAAGCCGTGTCAATCCGGCTGGCGAAACAGAAGAAGTGATACTCCGTCCGAATGAAAAGATGATCCTGCGCGGCCTTGAAACACAACGAATGCGTCAGTCAATGGTCGTAGAAAAAAATATTGACGCGATCGCCGAGTCTGATTGGAAAGACGGGTGGCTGACGGTCCGCGGTGAGTCCCTTCACGAATTATCGAAAAAGATCGAGCGACTGTACAACGTGAAGATCCTTTTTGAAAACGAGAACCTGAAATCGTACCGATACACGGGCAGGATCCAGCAGTTCAGCCTGGAACAGGTACTCAAGGCCTTATCGCTCACATCGCCGGTCACATTTCAAATTCACGAAAAGACCGTCACCCTGAGCGAAGACCAATCAGCAAAATCGAAGTATCAGTCACAACAAACGCCATAGTTTCACCCTTAACCCAGCCATCATGATAGATCATTACACCTGAATGCCTTTCACTGGATAACAAAAAAGTGGGATCAAAAGATGCGGTCACATCTCCCGATCCCGGAGGACTGGAAAAACACAGTCTGTTGCCGAACCTGCGACGGAGCGGAACGAAAATATTTTACCCAATCCAAAAATAAGTCTATGAAAAAAACAGGATACGGCCAACTGAAGGTATGGTCAGTATTGAACAAAATAATATTGGTTATGAAAATCTGGCTTTTTTTGATGATTCCACTTGGTGTTGCCATGGCAGGAACGGCCCATTCGCAGAACGTGACCATCGCGTTGAAGGATGTCACGGTCAGGCAGGCGCTTCATGCCCTGGAACGGGAAAGCGGCTACTCATTTTTCTACAACGACTCTTTTGAGGACCTTAACAAAAATGTGTCCATCACAGCCCAAAATGAGCCGCTGGGCACAGTCATCGGCCGGCTACTGGACCGCACCGCGCTTACACACAAATTCCTGGAAGGCAAACTGATTGTGATCGTATTGCGGGATGTCGAGGAAAAGGTGAAGGTAAAAGGCCAGGTCATTGCGGGCGATACAAAAGAAACGTTGCCCGGCGTGAACGTAACCGTCAAGGGCACAACCCGGGGTACCATCACCAATGCCAATGGTGAATACACCCTGGAAGTGGATCAGGGTGTTACGCTGGTCTTTTCCTTCGTCGGTTACCTGACAACGGAAGTGATCGTGTCATCCGAAACCGTGATCAATATCGCGTTACAGGTTGACGCGAAAACATTGAACGAAGTAACAGTCGTATCCACCGGGTACCAGGAGATGGATAAACGATTGTTCACGGGGTCTGCTGTCACCCTGGCTGCAAAAGATATCAAAACCGAAGGAACCGTGGATCTAAGCCGCATGCTGCAGGGACGGGCTGCCGGGGTATCGGTGCAGAATGTCTCGGGTACTTTCGGTGCCGCGCCGAAGATCAGGGTACGCGGGGCAACCTCCATTACCGGCGACAACAAACCACTCTGGGTTATTGACAACGTCGTACTGGAGGACGTCGTCAACATTTCAGCGGAGCAACTTACGACCGGGGACCCTAACACCCTCATCGGCTCGTCTGTAGCCGGATTGAACGCAGACGACATTGAAAGCATAACGGTATTGAAAGACGCATCCGCCACCGCGCTCTATGGTGCACGCGCAAAAGACGGCGTCATCGTCATCAAGACAAAAAAGGGTCGTGTCGGGAAGCCACAGATAACCTACACCGGGAATTTCTCCACGTACCTTAAGCCTTCCTACGACAACTTTAATATTCTCAACTCGGTCGACCAGATGTCTGTCTATTCGGAAATGGAGCGGAAAGGGCTGCTCAATCATTCCGACATGTCAATGCTTCCGAATGGCGGCGTTTACAAAAAAATGTACGACATCATCAACGATTCTTTCAATGAAGAAACAGACGAGTACGAACTTCTGAACACACCCGAAGAACGTCGTGCTTACCTCCGGCGCTACGCGTTGGCCAATACCGACTGGTTCGATCTCCTCTTTAAGAACTCCTTTGTCCAGGAACATTCCCTGGGTCTCTCCTCGGGAACAGAAGCCTCGCAGCTCTACTTTTCCGCCAGTTACTACAACGACAACGGATGGACGATCGCAGACAATGTCGATCGCTATACACTGAATGCACGTGGAACCTTTAAACTATCAGACAAGGTCAGTTTCGGTCTCACGGCCAATGGATCTTCCCGGGTTCAACGTGTACCCGGTACGATAGCCCGGGAAGTAAATGTCGTGGAAGGCATGTATAACCGCGACTTCGACATCAACCCGTTCAGCTACGCACTCAACACAAGCCGGGTGCTCACGGCGTATGATGAAACCGGGAACCTGGAGTACTTCACCCGGAATTACGCGCCCTTCAACATCATGCACGAGGTCAACAGTAACTACATCGACCTAAACCTGCTCGATCTCCGCCTACAGGGTGATTTCAGCTACCAGGTGACGCGCGATCTGAAATATGAATTTGTCGGCGCCGTTCGGGATGTCAGAACAACCACCGAGCATAAAGTGGAAGAAGCCTCGAACATGGCTGAAGCCTATCGCGCGGATGACACGCAGGTGATCCGGCAGGGTAACAAATTCCTGTACTACAATCCCGACTTCCCAAACCTGGACCCGGTCGTGGTTCTTCCGGAGGGTGGATTTTATAATCGCTCTGACGACCAGATGCGAAGTTACTACCTTAAAAACCAACTGAACTGGGATCACAAATTCAACAGCAGGCATAACCTTACCGTTGTAGCCGGACAGGAGATCCGCCTGGTTAACCGTCAGAATTCCTACAGCAATGGTTATGGCTACCAGTTTAACAAAGGCGGGCTGGCTTTCACCGACTATCTCATCATCAAACAATTGCTCGAAGGAAACTTTCAGTATTTCGGTATGGGCTATACCCGCGAGCGCTATGCCAGTTTCTACGCCGGGGCGAATTATTCCTGGAACGACAAATATGTTTTCAACACGACGGTCCGCATGGACGGGTCGAACCGCCTGGGCGAATCCCGCACTGCGCGGTGGCTGCCGACCTGGAACGTTAGTGCTGCCTGGAACCTTGATACAGAGGCGTTCATGAAAGATATCCGTGCGATAGACTTCTTTACCCTGAAGGCCGGATACGGATTGACGGCCAACGTCGGCAACGCGACCAACTCGTCAGTGGTTTACCGCAGCGGCACAACGCCCAGGCCACACTTTGAAGAGACTGAATCGCAGATCATCATCGAAGGGTTGGAAAACCAGGATCTTACCTGGGAAAAGCAGTACGAGACAAACATCGGCTTAAGCGCAGGATTCCTGAACAAAATCACACTGACGCTTGATTATTATCGGCGGAATCACTTCGACCTGATCAGCGTGATCAAAACCTCGGGGATCGGTGGTGAGCCTTACAAAGCCATCAACTACGCTGATATGAAATCCCGCGGGGTGGACCTTTCAGTCGGCACGACGGTTTTGGATCATCGTGGACTGAACTGGACCAGCAATTTCGTCTTCAGTTTTAACAAAAGCCGGATCACCAACCTGAAAAACCTGCCGCGCATATACAATCTTGTCTTCCAGGATGGCGGCGCGCAGCAAGGATATCCGGTTCGCGGACTGTTCTCAATTGACTTCCAGGGGCTCGACCCGGAAACAGGGATTCCAAATTTCATCGACCACAATGGGAATGTGGGCACTGACGTTTACCTGCAAAGTCTGAACACGCAATACCTGAAATACGAAGGCCCCGTTGATCCGACAGTCACCGGCGGTTTCTCCAACACATTCCGTTACAAGGATTTTTCGCTGAATGTATTCCTGACCTATCAGGCGGGAAACAAGATCAGGCTTAACCCCGCCTTCAAAAGCGCATACTCGGATCTTGATGCGATGCCACGGGAGTTCCTCGACCGCTGGATCCTGCCGGGTGATGAACAGTATTCCAACGTCCCGGCTATCCCGGACCTGGCAAACCTGGCCGCGCTGGGCGCAACCTATCCCTACAACGCCTACAACTATTCGTCGGAAAGAGTAGCCGACGGTTCATTCATCCGGATGCGGACGATCGCATTGACCTATGATTTCCCTGCGCGTCTGCTTTCCGGAACCACTTTCTCCAATGCCTCCATCAGCCTGACCGGGACCAATCTATGGCTGCTCTATGCCGACAAGCGATTGTACGGACAGGATCCCGAGTTCTTCACGTCCGGGGGTGTAGCCCTGCCGGTAGCACGCCAGGTAACCCTTTCGGTAAAGCTTACCCTTTAATGCATGCACCTGCTGTTTAAATACAAGACTATGACAAAGAAAATACATACGCTGCTTTTCCTGAGCATGATTACCATCTCCGGATGCAATGAGTTTCTTTCCGAGACGCCGGATAACAGGGCCAAACTCGACTCAAAAGAAAAGATCGCAGAGCTGCTGGTCTCTGCTTATCCGGAAGCGAATTACATTCCATTTTGCGAAGCGATGTCGGATAATGTCGAAGACAATTTCGGCGGCACGCAGGATGTGACCAACGCCGATCCGTATTTCTGGCGCGACGGTGCCGCTACCTGGCAGGACTCGCCGGAGTTTTACTGGAACGGATGTTACACCGCCATTGCCGCAGCGAATCATGCATTACGGGCCATAGAACAAAGTGAAGATCCGGCGTTCTTCAACGCACAGAAAGGAGAAGCCTTACTGGCAAGAGCTTACACGCATTTCATGCTCGTCAATCTTTTTGCCCACACGTACAACACCCAAACTTCCGATACCGACCCGGGCATTCCCTACGTTACAGATCCTGAAACGGTATCGCTTAAAACGTATGAGC
This sequence comes from Ohtaekwangia sp., assembly GCA_035628815.1. GTDB lineage: Bacteria > Bacteroidota > Bacteroidia > Cytophagales > Cyclobacteriaceae > Ohtaekwangia. The sequence continues at coordinate 5,401 of DASPJC010000344.1, forward strand.
GGAAAACCGTGCAATACGTTTATGAGATGATTGAAAAAGACCTGACTGAGGGTCTACCGTTAATCAACGACCAGGAGTATGGCGGCGATGGCAACAACGCATCCAATATCGCGCGTTTTCACTTCACCAGAGCGGCCGCGCATGCATTCGCATCCCGTTTTTACCTTTTCAAAAGAGACTATGACAAAGTGATCGAACACGCCAATTGGGTATTGAACGGGAATGATATTTCCAGCGCCATGCGACCGTGGACAAGCACGTACCGTACCTATACAACGAACGAATTATCCATTGCCTATACGCGCTCGACGGAAAAAGCAAACCTGCTGCTTTGCGAGACGCAATCCGACTGGGGTAGTACGTTCAGGAGTTTCCGCTACTCCACGGGCGCGGGCCGGATAGATGAAATAACAATACAGAATAATCCGGCGGCAGATCACTACGCGTATTCCTCCTACTATACCAATACCGGCATTTACTTCATCTATAAATTCCGCCAGCACTTTGTCAGGATCGGTACCAACTCCACGACCGGATACCCTTACACGATCCTGCCGCTGTTTACGGTCGAAGAGGTCTTGCTGAACCGCGCCGAGGCTTATGCGATGCAGACACAGTTTCATGAGGCCCTGGACGAAATTAATGTGTTCATCAGCAACCGCGTACTGAACTACAACCCGGAGATACACGACGTAACATTTAACCGGTTGTACAACCTGTACCAGGAAAACGACAACAAGAAAGCGATTGTCCGTGCCATCCTTGAGCTGCGAAGAATAGAGTTTCTGCATGAAGGGCTGCGCTGGTTCGACATCCTGCGGCACCGTATCCCCGTCACGCATACGACCCATGACGGACAGGTCATGGAGCTCCGACCGGATGATCCCCGGAGAATTCTCCAGATACCAGCCGAAGCAATATCCGTCGGCGGTCTTGAACCAAATCCACGATAATTACTAACGTCCAGACTATGCGCCATACAACACCGATTTTACTCACCATATTTTTGGGATCTTTCGCAATCAGTTGTGAAGACTCCTACAACGACGCTGTCGACCCTTCCAAAACCGACTACGTCACAAACGATGAGCAGCATCCACGCACTGCGCTGGATACCTGGCTCCTGGACAATTTCACGTATCCTTACAATATCGAGGTGAAATACAAATGGGATGCATCCGAAGGCGATATGTTCAGAACCCTCGTACCACCAAAAGTTTCTCAGGTCGAGCCGCTGATGGACGTGGTGAAAAAAGCATGGATCGATCCTTATGCCGACCTGGCGGGTGGTGCGTTCATCAAGACATATTGTCCCAAACAGTTCCTGCTCATTGGCAGCGCGCGCTACAACCTTGATGGAACATTCACGTTGGGCACGGCAGAAGGCGGCCGGAAGGTAGTGCTGTATGTCGTAAACCAATTTGTTCCCCAGGACCGGTCCGCTTTGAAAACGATGATGCACATCGTCCACCATGAGTTCGGACATATCCTGAACCAGAAGGTCTCTTACCCGTCGGCGTTCAGGGAAATAACACCCGGCGCCTATACGAGTGACTGGCGTTTTCGTTCTGTTGCAGAGGCCCGGGCCAGCGGGTTCATCACCAACTATGCCATGGCCTCACCGGACGAAGACTTTGTTGAAATGGTCGCCACGATGCTGATGGAAGGAAAGGATGGATACGAATCCATCCTGACGTGCGACGCGGGTCCGGCAGCGCGACAGATACTTCAGCGAAAGGAAGCGCTCGTCATCCAGTATTTCCGCGAATCGTTCAATATTGACTTTCATGCGCTGCAGGCAAAAGTTCAGGAAGCCATTGATGCCATCGCACCCCCTGACGAAGATCCTGAAACGCTTCCGCCGCTGATGGATGTATTCGGTTACGGAAAAGAAAATACCGCCGTACGTTTCGATCTCTCAATGCTCAACGAGCCCGCCGAGTTCGTGGCGCGCTACGCCCAGGATAATACGATTCTTCATAATGCCGGAATCGGCCTCGATTACAATTTCAAAATCTTCTTTACGGCTGAAAATGAAATGGCGCTAAGAGTATACTATTACAACCTGGCGGACGATGAAAGGATTTACCAGCAAGCTAATTTTTACTACTTCCTGGAATGGACAGGCGACGGCAAAGTGATGATGTCGCTGGGGTTCGGTGATGATAATGCAGTATACCTGTCAGATCTGCAAGCGACTGCCCTCGCAGCATTCTTTGCCGACAGAAGCTTTGAAATAGACTGGCTTCAGACATGCACCGGACAAGTTTATGTTGCGTTCTACCCCCAGGACGCTCCGGAAAACTACTGCTTTGGAATGTTGGAGAATTAAAAAGCTGAATCATGAATAAAAAAATCAATACAACGCTCCGGAATTTTTTTCTAGTGACAGCCATTATGTCGGCATTGACAGGTTGCGATCGCGAATACGAGACCATCTTTAACGAATCGCCTGATGAGCGCATGCATGACGCACTGGATGCATACAATGATCTTTTGATGGATGCACCCTTCGGCTGGACAGCGGCGCTCTATACCGGAAGCGGCGCCGGCTATTTTTACTATTTCGATTTCCATGAAGACGGAAGGATTACAATGTTGTCGGACTTCAACGAAACGGCTGCGGGTGAGCCGATGGAGAGCACATGGGCCCTGAAAGCACTGCAACGCCCGACCCTAAGCTTCACCACCTACTCCTATATTCACCTGCCGGCAGATCCGGATGGCGACATCAGCAACGGGATCCCGGGAAGCGGATTACTTTCGGACTTCGAGTTTGCCATTGTCAGAACATCCGGCGACAGCGTAATACTCCAGGGCGTCCGGCACAATTCGGAAATCGTTTTTGTTCGCTCCACCGAAGAAGAGGCGCAGGCGTACCAGGAAAAAAGGATACAACATCTGCTCCAGCGCACTGACGAATACCTTGCACAACACAAGGGCTATCGTCTCACGTTACCGGACGAGACAGAAGTTCCTATGGCCCTCAGCATCACTCAAAAAATGATTTCCTTCCAATTCCTTGATGACGACGGAGAAACGATCCGGATTCCCAAAACGTCCTTTATTTTTTCCATCGGCGGGATCATATTGAAAGAGCCTATCAAAATAAAAGATTACCAGGTAACCGAATTGCGGTGGGACGATACTAACGAACAATACTACGTTCAGTTTGACGAGGCTGTGGTACTAACCGGTACCGATGAGCCGTACATCTTCAACCCCTCCACGCCGCTGCACAGTGTGATCGGTCAGGAATTGGTTACGGCCGTGATCCCCTATGGCGCTGGTACAAACCCGCTACCCGGGCAATCAGATGAATTTACGGACATTTACAACCTGGCGGCTACACAAATGTACGAAGGTCCTTACCGCCTCACCCTGGAGGAGATAAAATATGTCTTTGTGCCCAACACGGACAGAATGTTCATGGTGGTCACCATCTCGCAACCCCAGGGCAATGGTAGCGTCGCCCGCTTCACGGGGCAGTACACGTACTCCTACCAGGTGCGCGATGGCGGTGTTGTCAAGTTCAGGCTCGAAGGCAACGACCAGAATGCAGGGTTGCTGTATGCCGATTTGGTAGGCATTCTCAACCATTTCGACAATGACACTTTCAAGCTGGACTACATTGGAGGAGGCTTTTATCTTATCGCGGGATTCGCGAGCCAGGAAGAGCCCGGCTACTATTTCTCGGGATACCTGGCAGAATAACGACCATTTCACAAATCAACGTATGAGAAATCTTAGACACACCATACTTGCTACCGTCGTATTGGCTACGGGTCTTTTTCTTATCATGGGCTGCTCACATGAAGGCGGCAACCCGGTCGGAACATCGGAGCTGCAAATGGCCAGGCTGATGGGTAGCTGGAATGCCAAATCCACACAGTTGGATAATATCGACAAGGAAGGGTTTCAGAATTTCGTACTGACGCTGTCGCCATTGCCGGATCAACCCAGACTGTCTTATATCATTTCAGAAAATCCCTATGCATCGCCGTGGCGCACGGTTACCACCGGGTCTTTGTCACTGGACCAGGATCAACCGGACAAATATCTCGTCCGGGAAGACGGCGCCGTTATTGAATATGTAGTCACTGACAATACACTATCCATGCGGTTCACATTTGCGGATTCCAAAACAGGTGGAAAAATTTCAGGCGTTGGTGGCGAATGGATATTCCTGTTCGAAAAAAATAACTGAAATAAATGTGCGTGTCGATCCAAGGGAGACACGCACATTTATTAAAGCACCTTCATACCATTAAAATACCCGGTCATCGGCGGAAGGACCATAGATGGATGGTACCGGGATATCATTTAACCGCATATACACCGTAAGCTGCCCGCGATGATGTACCATGTGATTGATTGACGATCCAATGATCTCCTTTTTCGGAGACGTAAAAACGACCTGACCATTGGTTTTCAGGTAGAACGGTTCGCCAAGCGATTCGTTTCTTAATTTTTGCAATGAATTCCTTGCCAGCGCCATGTTGTCTTCGAAATGACGGACCAGCTCAGCGGTAGTCTTGGGATCGATGTGCCCGAACGTCGCCAGATCGATTTCAGGCCCTTCACATATAACGCTGATCCATTTCGGAATTTCCGCAACCAGCAGCGACAGCGTGCCGAGTGGCATTGATTTGTCATGTGGCTTCCAGCTGAACAAAGCTTCCGGAATCCGTTCGAGGCATTTACGCGTTGCGCGCTCTTCCGCCTCCATTTCGCTCAGGAACTCCTGGCCATAAGTGATATCGCTCATACAGTAGAATTTAATTATGTTCTAATGTCTCAAAAAAATCGCGCGGTTTGCAAATGAAATCTATAAAAGAATGCCTGCGGCGACGGCCCCACGGTGAACCGCTAGAGACAGCCGTTCGGACTTACCTTGATTTCGCTATAAAGTAATCACTGTCCACCATCACCAGGCGTGCGGGCACCAAGTTTTAGAGTTTGAAAGCATTACCTATCTTGAACGATAGCGGCACAATTGTACGGATTCATCTTACATCCCGGTTATCATGCGCATTGTTTTACTCATTTTCTCTGTCACCGTCATTACGGCGTCATGCGTGTCTGCGCAGGAAACCATGCCGGAAGAAGATTCGCTCGCGTACGAAAAATTTCTGACGCTTGTGAATGCCGACCGCGATCAAAGCTACGTAACGTTCGGGGGCGGCGTTGGCAACCTGGAGCCGATGATCCTGGAAGCAAAGTTTTCGCCCAGCTACTTTTTTTCGCGGAATAAAAAGCGATGGGCGGTCATGGTCAATCCTCAGGTGCAATTGAGGATCTTAAACCAGAAATCGCTGCCGATCCGCAACCCGAGTTACAGGGTATATGCCACCTTTTTCAAAGAGCTGGAATTCTGGAAAAACTCATTCCTGCGAAAAATATTCTATGAAAATGCCGTGCTTCGCGCCTCGTATGTTCATCACTCCAACGGACAAGATGGATCATTTTTCGCGAACGATACGACCCGCGAAGTCAATTTCGAAAATGGTGACTTTTCCACCGACTACCTTGAACTCGGCATTTCCTCCTACCGCCTGAAGGAAATCGGCACAAACTATTTTTCAATCCGGCAGGTAAAGGCTTCCATGGAATACCATCCAAAGTCATGGTACGGGAGCAAGCAACTGAAGGATCGGTATGGATCGTACCGCCTGTTTGCCAACGTAGGTATTATTGGCCCGCAAAAAGTTCTAAAAAAAGAACAGGTCATGCAATGGCTTCAGCGGTCGAGTCTCGAGGTGAGACTCGGTTGGATATTCGGACGTATGGACGCAACAGCCCCGCTCGAAGCATCCGACCGGCTGATCGTCGATATTCAGTACAAATACTATCCCAAGTGGTTTGATGAAATCGCTTTCTTCCTCCGGTTTTACCGCGGACAGGACTATTATAATATTCACTTTGCGAAACGGGAAGTGACCAACCTGTCTTTTGGAATAACATCGAATATCATGAACTTCAGGCAAGCGGTGAAACTTCTTCAGTGATCGCTGGCACATCACATCCTCTTGTCAATGCCTCCGCAAACCTTGCAAGGGGCGAATACAAAATAAGGAATGACACATACCTTCGGGAATTTCAAATAGTCGCATTTTAATTCTAGTTTACGAGCTGATCCTGATTTAAAATCGATTTTTTTATACTAATGAAGTACCTGGAAAACTTTGTCACCGCTGCTAACGCGGTCATCTGGAGCGATGCATTGATTTATCTGTTATTAGCGGTTGGCGTATATTTTTCCGTCAGGATGCGTTTTTTCCAGGTGACGATGATAAAAGAAATGGTAACGGCGATGTTCAAACGCAACAAGTCTTCCGCCGGAATATCGTCCTTCCAGGCACTCGCCATGTCGCTTTCCGGCCGTGTCGGAACGGGCAATATCGCAGGCGTTGCGACCGCCATATTCCTCGGTGGTCCTGGCGCTGTTTTCTGGATGTGGCTCGTCGCCTTTTTAGGTGCAGGCTCGGCTTTCATCGAGTCGACGCTCGCACAGATCTACAAGAGAAATGAAAAAGGACAATATCGCGGGGGCCCTGCTTTTTACATTGAGAAGGGAATAAAAAATAAAAGGGTTGCTAAAATCTATGCGATCGTGTTCGCCATCGTAACCATTCTTGCAACGGGACTGCTCCTGCCCGGCGTACAGGCCAATAGTATCGCATCGGCGGTGAATAATGCGTTTGGTGTGGATCATTCGTGGACGGGCATTTTTCTCGTGGCGTTGCTCGGCCTCATCATCTTCGGCGGGATCAAAACGATCGCGCGTGTAGCGGAATACGTTGTCCCGTTCATGGCGGTTGCGTATGTATTGCTGGCGCTCATTGTCATGGTCATCAATTTCAGCAAATTACCTGAAGTACTGGGATTGATCTTTTCAAGTGCTTTTGGTCTTCATGCGACGTTTGGCGGAATTGTCGGTGCCATGATTTCAATGGGCGTGAAGCGTGGCGTCTATTCGAACGAAGCGGGCCAGGGTACAGGTCCCCATTCGGCCGCGGCAGCAGAAGTCACACATCCCGTGAACCAGGGACTAGTCCAGGCATTTTCGGTTTATATCGATACACTCTTTGTGTGTTCAGCAACCGCCTTCATGATCCTCAGCACAGGTATGTACAATGTTAAAGGGCCGGGCGAGGAACTCATTGTCGATAACGGCGTGTATTATGTACAGGATGGCACGAAGCATGTTGACGGCAGTGCGGTTTACACACAGGCTGCGGTCGACAAAGCGTTCAGCGGCCAGGAATCGTTTGATATCGCTTACAGCGGTCCCGGAAGTTATACTGTAGCCATTGCGTTGTTTTTCTTCGCCTTTACCACCCTCATGGCCTACTATTACATTGCCGAAACCAATATCGCCTATCTGACGCACAAACGCGGCGGTCCGTTATTGATGTTCGCACTCAAAATCGGCATTCTTATAGCCGTGTTCGTCGGGTGTATACGCACGGCGGAACTCGCATGGTCATTGGGAGATCTGGGCGTGGGCCTGATGGCGTGGTTAAATATTATTGCGATCCTTATTCTGCAAAAACCCGCCCTTATCGCATTCAAAGATTACAAGGAACAAAAGAAAGCGAGGACCCAGCCCGTTTTTGACCCTGTCAGGCTCGGGATCGCTGACGCCGACTTTTGGGTAAAAGTATACCAGGAAAAACAGAAAGAAAAAGATGCGAGCCGTTCGGAAACCAGGTGATTCAGATTACCCTATGTTTATTCCAACCTTAAATTTTTAACCGGGTTGGCTCTTGCCGCCTGAATGGCCTGAACACTGATGGTAAGCCACGCAACGAATAGGGCAATAAGTCCCGAACCAACAAAGAAAATCCACTCAAGGTCGATCCGGTAAGCAAAACCGTTCAGCCATTGCCGCACTGCAAAATAACTCAGCGGCAACGCAACCACGATGGCAGCAATGATGGTCCCGGTAAATTCCGCAGTCAGAAATGTAACGATTCTCCATTGGCCGGCGCCACAGATTTTGCGGATGCTGATCTCCTTCGTTTTTCGCGCGGTTACAAACATCACCACGCCGAACAATCCCAGGCACGAAATTACAATGGCAAGAACCGCGAAATAACGGGACAATGTAGCCACACGCGTTTCGGCCAGATACTGCGCCTGGAATTCCTCGTCAAGAAAATTTATCTCCAGTAGCGACCCTTCTGTAAACCGGGCATAAAAAGCCTGCAGTGTTTCGAGGCTTCGCTTCATATTTTCCCCTTCGAGTTTGACCATGATCGTATTGGTCCGTTCCGGGTTTAAAAAGAAGAAAAGTGGTTTGATGTTCTCATGGAGCGACTGAAAATGAAAATCCTTCGCCACGCCGGA
>DASPJC010000345.1:0-11047 GCA_035628815.1 Ohtaekwangia sp.
CCCCGCTTATCGCCCATAATACCCCAGATGATTCCGCCAAGCAATAGCCCGGTCATCTGCACCTGCAGCAGGAATTCACCTTCGCTGAAAAGTTCGTTCTCCGGAACACCCAACGCAATCAGACTGGGCCTTCGCACAATACCGAAAAGCAGCAGGTCATAGATATCGACAAAATAACCCAGTGCTGCCACGATCACCGGAAGACTAAACAGTTTCTTAAGATCGCTGTCGCTGGAAGAGAGGGTCATGGTAAGAATTTTATTTCAAATGGTCAGAACCTGATAATGTTCCGGCTAACGACATACCACGCAAGCGATCCGAGGATAGGTAAAAGCACGATGGCTAAAATCCAAAGCACTTTCCGCTCTGTGTCCCGGGCGCTTTTAACCACGTCCACGATGGCGATTACCTGAATGATAATAATGAGGATGGGTATTATTCTAATCATGGCCGTTTAGTTTGATTCGAGTATCCTGAAAAGTTCGCCAAGATCAGGGGTGATGATGATCTCGGTACGTCGGTTCTTTTGCTTGTTCCCTGCGGAGTCATTGGGCGCCAGCGGCAAAAATTCTCCCCGGCCCGACGCGGTGATCTGTGTCGGCGAAACCCCGGCACCGGTTAAAATCTTTGTGATCGACGTGGCGCGCATAACGCTCAGGTCCCAGTTGTCCTGCATGTAGGTGGATTTTTTGGAGACGGGAACATTATCCGTATGGCCTTCGACCATGATATTCAGGTCGTGCTGGTCCTTGATAGCCTTGCCCAACTGCTGAAGCGCCGTTACACCTTTGCTGTCAACCGAAATGCTTCCGGAGCTGAACAGTAGTTGTTCGGCCAGTGATACATATACTTTGCCGTTCTTTACCTTCACCGTAATATCGTTCTCCCTGAAATTCAACAGGGCGTTACTGATCCGCGTCTTCAGGGCCTGCACGGCTTTTTCTTTCGCGGCCAGTACCTGCTCCAGGTCTTTCACCTTTTTTTCGCGGTCTGCTAGACTAACGCTGAGTGAATCATTAATGTGCCGGGTGCGCTCCAGGCTTTTCTGAATGGTGAGCAACTGCGTCTGCTGCTCGGCCATATCGCGGTTCAGTTTGCCACTGCTGTTGAGCAGGTTTTTATAGGACGTGTTGAGCTGTTTGTGCGCCTTTTCCAGCGTGGTCAGGCGCTGCATCGTGCTGCGCTTGTCAATGCCGAGATGGGTGGTGTCTTCCTTTAGTTTAGCGAGGCGCTCCCGCAGGGTGTCGAGGCTGGCATGTGCCTCACCTAACTGGTAAGAACTTTCCGCAAGATCGGCTTCCATCCGTACTTTCTGGGCAACAACATCATCGTACTTTTTTTTGGATACAATACAGGAGGTCATTACAAGCGAGCACGAAATAATGACTAGTTTTAATCGCGTCATGGCGGTCGACAGGGGTTGTGTCTGCAATATTATGGATTAATCCGAAAACATTGATGAGCAAAGGCATCGTTTAACGACGGGAATCACGCGAGAACCCTTACATTTAATTCTGAATCTTAAATACAACATCATGGAAGGAATGCTTAAACCCGGAAGTCTTAAGGACAGAAGCATTATTATTACCGGCGGCGGAACCGGATTGGGCCGGGCCATGGGGAAATACTTTCTGGAGCTGGGCGCAAATCTCGTGATCACCAGCCGGAAAAAAGAAGTGCTGGACAACACGGCAGACGAGCTCATGCGGGAGACAGGAGGGCAGGTTCTCCCCGTGCCCTGTGATGTTCGGAAATATGAAGAGGTGGAGAATGTCATCAAGGCAGCCGAATCCCGTTTCGGCCAGGTGCATGGCATCCTGAACAATGCCGCTGGTAATTTCATCAGTCCAACCGAAAGATTGTCGCATCGCGCATTTGATATTGTGGTGGACATCGTACTGAAGGGAACATACTACACAACGCTGGCAGCCGGAAAGAACTGGATCGAAAAGAAACAGCCCGGGGTTTTTCTCAACATCGTGACAACCTACGCGTGGACTGGGTCAGGGTACGTGGTACCATCCGCCTGCGGAAAAGCCGGTGTGCTTGCACTGACCCGCTCACTGGCCGTGGAGTGGGCTAAGTACAATATCCGTAGCAACGCCATCGCACCTGGTCCCTTCCCAACAGAGGGTGCCTGGAGTCGTCTGCTACCGGGTGAACTCGTTAAAAAATTTGATCCGGCGCAGCGCATCCCGCTTAAACGTGTCGGTGAGCACCAGGAACTGGCAAATCTAGCTGCGTACCTGATGTCCGATTACTCGGCCTACGTCAACGGCGAAGTGATTACAATCGACGGTGGTGAATGGCTGCGGAACGGCGGAGAATTCAGTCACCTCGAGGAAGTACCCGCACCAATGTGGGACATGCTTGAAAAAATGCGCGGTAAATAAAAGGATTGGTATGACTCCTGTGAGCGCCATGCAGACGCTGAATCAGCTGTTACGTAAAAAAATAGACGCGAGGAAGCAGGACAATGCTTACCGGGCACTCGCGCCATCACCTGCGCCCCTAAAAGATTTTTGTTCTAATGATTATCTCGGGCTGGCGCGTTCCCCTGATCTGTATGATCTGATCATAAAAAAGCTTGACGATATCGGCGTCCGTCAGAATGGCGCAACAGGTTCGCGTTTGCTGTCTGGAAACACCGCCTATACCCTGGACGTAGAACGCACACTGGCCGGCATATTTAATTCAGAGGCGGCGCTGATTTTCAATGCGGGCTATACGGCCAATGTTGCGGTCCTCTCGGCAATCCCCCGGCGGGGCGACACCATTTTATACGATGAATTTGCACATGCCAGTATCAAGGATGGGGCGCGGCTTAGCCTTGCGAACCGTTTTGCTTTCCGGCATAACGACCTGGAAGACCTCGTCGTAAAAATAAAAAATGCCCGCGGTGAAAAATACATTGTTGTCGAATCGGTTTACTCGATGGATGGCGATGAATGCCCATTGAAAGAGATTGTCATGTTAGCGAAGGAATATGGTGCCCATATCATCCTGGATGAAGCGCATACCACGGGCGTTGTCGGACCGGCTGGCAGTGGTCTTGCCGTTGCGTCAGGTGTGGAACAGGGTATCGATGTGCGCATCTATACTTTTGGAAAAGCCATGGGTGTCCATGGTGCATGTGTCGCAGGATCTGCAACACTCATTGACTATCTTGTAAATTTTGCACGGCCGTTTATTTATACCACGGCATTGCCACCGCACAGTGTCGCATCCATTGATTGCGCATTTCAATACCTCGGCGGGCATCCGAACCTGCAGCATCAGCTTCAGGAAAACGTCCATCTTTTTACGCAGGCAATTTGGTCACTGAAGAACCGAACGGTCAGCAACAGCCCCATTCAGACGGCCATTTTTCCAGGCAACGATAATGTAAAGTCGGCAGCCGGGCAGCTGGTTAACGCCGGTTTTGACGTTCGGCCGATCTTGTCGCCAACGGTCCGTTCCGGTCAGGAAAGACTGCGGATCTGCCTCCATGCCTTTAATGAAACGGAGGATTTGCTGCGGCTCGCATCACTACTCGGAACCATAGGCACTTAACATGGTGATTTATCCATAACTTTCCCGCATGAATTATTTTGTCACGGCCATCGATACGGATAGTGGAAAAACTTTTGTGTCGGCCATTTTGTGTGAAGCCCTGGAAGCTGATTACTGGAAGCCCGTGCAGGCGGGATCTCCGCATGATACCGCTACTGTAAAAAGCCTGGTCAGCAACACCCGGACAACGGTACATCCTGAAGCCTATCTTTTAAAAACCCCGGCGTCCCCGCATGCATCGGCCAAGCGTGAAGGCATCACCATCGACGTGTCTACCATGGTTGTCCCTGAAACCTCCCGTGACCTGATTATCGAAGGCGCCGGTGGATGCCTCGTCCCATTGAACGAAACGGATCTTGTGATTGACCTCATTCCGCGATTTTCCGCAGAAGTGGTGGTTGTAGCCGATCTGTATCTTGGCAGTATTAATCACACCCTGTTAACGATTGAAGCACTGCGTAGCCGGAGTCTCTCCATCAAGGGCATTATATTTAATGGCGAATCGAACGTTGAAAGCGAAAGAATAATTCTGCAGCACACCAAACTACCTTGCCTGCTGCGCATCGACCACGAAAGGCATATTCATCCTGGCATCGTCCGGCAATATGCCAAGGTGTTAAAATCGCATTGGAATGAATGATTTGTCAGCGCTGGATAGAAAAAATATCTGGCACCCGTTTACACCACTCAACGGCGTCCCCGACCCGTTGCTGGTTGAATCCGCCTCGGGCGTCTACCTTCATACATCCGGCGGGCGTAGGGTTATTGATGCCATTTCATCCTGGTGGGTGAACCTCCACGGCCATGGCCATCCGTTGATTGCAGATGCGATCGGGGAGCAGGCAAGGAAACTCGAGCACGTGATCTTTGCGGGATTCACCCATGAACCCGCTATCCGGCTATCACAAAACCTGCTGTCAATTTTACCACCGAACCAATCGCGGATATTCTTTTCGGACAACGGCAGTACGGCGGTTGAAGTGGCGCTGAAAATGGCAATTCAGTATTGGGTTCACAAAGGAAGCACAAGAAAAAAAATTATCGCTATCCGTGGTGCGTATCATGGCGATACTTTTGGTTCGATGTCTGTCGGCGAACGCGGATTGTTTACCGATCCTTTTCGATCGTTATTATTTGACACGGAGTTTATCGACTTTCCTGAAAGAGAAAAGGAAGCTGATATTTTGCAGGCATTCCGCGAACTGGTGCGCCATGACGACGTAGCCGCATTGATTTATGAACCCCTGGTACAGGCTGCCGCCGGAATGAGAATGTACGATCCCCGGTTTCTGGATAGCTTACTGGACGAGGCGCACAGGCATGGCGTGGTTTGTATTGCGGATGAAGTCTTCACCGGTTTTGGACGCACAGGTAAACTTTTTGCTTCGGAGTACTGCCGGATAAAACCGGATATCATGGCCGTGTCAAAAGGTATTACCGGCGGGGCGCTCCCACTGGGTGTCACCAGTTGTACGGATGAAATTCAGACCGCGTTTGCTACAAGTGATCTTAAAAGGACATTTTTTCATGGCCACTCATATACCGCCAATCCCCTGGCCTGTGCCGCAGCGAATGCAAGCTTTGACCTCCTGACGAAACCACAATGCATCGATAATATTAAACGTATTACCAGGTCGCATGAGCATTTTAAAAACGGCATTCAGGGTCACACCGCCATCAGGGAGGTCAGGACGCTGGGCACGATACTCGCCATCGAATTGAAAACCGGTGAAGAAAGCTCCTATGTCAACAACCTGCGGAGCCGTATCTACGATTTTTTTCTCGGCCGCGATATTTTGCTTCGACCGCTCGGAAATGTCCTGTACATTTTGCCGCCCTACATTATCACGGACGATCAGTTGAATGAAGTCTATGAAGCCATTGCCGACTTTTTAAATAAACTGCAAGATCCTTAAAGCGGCTGGATAGCCAGCGTCTTGTCCATAACGGTGTAAACCGTGGGCTTGTCGGCGCGCGAGGGGCGTATAATGATCGCGTTGCTTTCCAGGGGCAGTGTCGTCAGCAGGTTGCCCTGGAAATCATACAGGAACGAAAGATCCTGCGTTTTATCGGTGACGGTTATGAAGACCTTGCCGCTCCCGAAATCGTAGTACCGGACGTCTGTCGGATTGTTTCCGATAAAATCACTTTTAATGATTTCCTTCAGGCTTTCATCGAGTACAGTAAAGTAGCGTGCATCCTGGCGGATAATGATATACGATTTGCTGTTCTCCTCGCGGATCAGGCGGAAGCTTACCTCGGGCGATGTTTTAATCAGTGTCTCGCGGTTCTGCACCTTACCGTCAAGATTGAACCGGATACGGAAACCATCGCGCGTAACAACAATAAAGTAGGTCGTGGCAGCCGTCTTTCCTGCTTCAAGGAAGTAGTCTCCCGAAAGGCGTGCATCAAGATCGAGGGGGAAATTTTTCAGCGTTTCACCGCGGCGGTTCATCAGGTAAACTTTTCCGTCGTCGCGCAATGCGATGATGTAATCCTTACCCCGGATGCGGTGATGCTGCGGGGCCGTAAACATTCCACCGCCAACGTCCTTGGGCTGCCATCCCTCGAGGTTATTTCCCGCTTTATCCAGCATCCAAAGCTTACCCGATTTGCCCGCCACCAGGAACCGGTACTTCTTGCTGTGGTCGTAATCGATGATGCTGGTGAACTGCGGTTCTTTTTCCTGCATGACCACCGGAAAAGGCTTTACATAATTACCGAGGCGGTCAATCACATGCAGCATCCCGGGCGTTGCAAAGAAAAGCTGGAGCTTCCCATTGTTGAAGTAATCAATCTGTGACACTTCGCCGGCAATGGGCCTGTCAACCGGAACGCGCCAAAGCACTTTTCCATCGGCCGAAATCATGCTGATCGCGTAGGTGGAATCCTGAATGAAAACATCGTCTCTTTTCGTGCTGTGATTCCGGACGACGAAAAATTTATGGATGCCATGGGTGAAGGTCGACAGGTACTTGTTCCCTTCGCTCTTCGCTTTTTGCTTTGGCGTCGCCACCGGCTCGCCGAACGACCAGGTTACGTTCGTGTAGTAGCTGTTGTTAAGGTGACTTAATTGAACGGCACCCATCCCCAACGCTTCGAGTGAGGACAGGTTTTCCTTGACAAAGCTTTTCCATTTCGGATGCAGTGTTCCGGCAACGGCATCCCATGCCAGTGGTGTGTTGATGAAGATGCTCATGTTCGCCTCCAGCAGGGTGGTTTCGAGAAATTTATTCTGCGCGACGGATTTTCCCCAGGTGTCTTCCCGGTCTATATCATCAAGGAATTTTTTCAGATCATCCAGGTTTTCGGCCAGGATTAAAATATTGCCGGAAAGGGTATAATAGGTAGTAGGAAACCCTTCAACCAGTGGCCAGAATAACTTCTCAGGAAAGGCATACACCGGCACTTCACGGATCTCATATTCCGAGTACCGCTCAAAAAATATCGTATCGATGCTGGTCTTTTGGGCGATTGTATTAAGCGTGGAAATCCATTCCTCCGTTTCCATCGTCTCGATCAACAACACTTGCGAAAGTTTTTCATTCCGCGATTCCACCAGGCAGAGACCAATTTCTTTCCCAAGGCCGCCATACAGCTTGTCCAGCTGAACGCCGGTGGTTTTATTGATGTATTGCACTGAATCGCGAAGTTTCGATTTCCTACGGAAGGCAAAGGACTGGACGGCTTTGCCAAACGCGCCGCCATTGCTGATGCCAAAACTTTTGTATATGATAGACCGGTCGGAGACAAGGCTTTTCAAATGGAAGGGTACGGGTACCTGGTCGTTGAATATGGACAGCAGGTAATGCTGGCCGGCACTGTCGAGACTAAAACCATTCAGCACAATGTTTTCGTCGCTGCTTTTGATGTCGAGCAGCGATGATTGTCCGAGGTGGCGGATAAAGTCTGGCGAACTTTTAGAGAAGGCACCAAGCCATTGACCAAAATTTTTGATATGTACGTACAGGTTGCCTGCATCCGTTTTGATAGGCTTGATCTGGTAACCCGTGGCGATTTTTTTTCGGAAAGCGGCCTGTGCTTCTGAATTGTAAGTGCGCACGACATCTTCCAGCAGAAACGGTGTAAAGCTGGCCACCCAAACTTCCTCGATCTGCGCCCAGGAGAAAACCTGACCTTTTATGTTCAGTTCATGAATTTCCACGCCGTTGAAGATGCGCTTTCCCGGTTTCCACCGGCGCCAGGCATCCGGGATCGGCATGATCTGTTCTTTGCCTGTGGGAAAATAGAAGACGAAATCGAAATCATCTCTCCGTGTGATATGGGCGGATACGAGCTTTCCGCTCTTGTGTGTATCAAGCAACTCAAAAACCGCCCTGAGCGAATCTGCGGGCTTCTGATAAAAAGCAGCCCTTCGAAGGATTGTCCACAAGGTGGTTTGCTGCAGCTTGTCGACGCATTCACGGCAATCGTTCTGCTCGTAAACAAATACCGACGATGGCGGAACGAGGTCCCAGGCGGAAAGTGGTTTGCGGCTCAGCAGGAATTCAGAGAGAAAATAGCCCCCTACTGCCAACAGCACCAAGCCAAGAGTAATTAACAAAGGGACTTTTTTCACGCTTTCTGCAAATATAAAAGCTCAAGATAAGCGGCTGTCCATAAAATGACAACCAAAATATATCCGAGCCTTGTTAAACCTTTACAGGTTGTCTGTGTCAAAGCTACCAAATAACTTAACAACATATGAAAAAGATACCTCTTCTATTGGTGGTCCTGCTGTTGATGAGTATCCTGACAACCTGGGCACAGCCCACCGAAACGCCTGTTGCCGATAAACGCCAGAAAGTTCAACGCGCCCGTATTCGCGAAGGCGCTGCCAGCGGTGAGTTAACAGGGAAAGAAACCTTTAAAGCACGCCAGGATCAACGCCAGATCCGCCGCACCGAACGCAGGGCAAAAGGCGATGGTGAAATCACTGAAAAGGAAAAAGCACGGATACAGCGCAAGCAAAACAAGGCCAGCCGTGACCTTCGACGTAATAAACATGACGGTGAGGACAGGCCGCGCGCCGACTGATGTTTAAATTCGGATGCATAAAAAAAGCCCCGGCAATCGCGGGGCTTTCAATGCGGTACGGTAGCATCACACTTTTTTAAGGGCTTGTTCAAGGTCGGCCAGCAGATCTTCACCATCCTCCACACCGATACTCAGCCGGATCAGCGAATCCACCAGGCCGCTTTTTATCCTTTGTTCCTTGGGAATGCTGGCATGCGTCATGGAAGCGGGATGATTGATCAGGGATTCTACACCGCCCAACGACTCGGCTAGTGAAAAGAGCGCCATGCTTTCCATCAGCGTTTTCGCTTTTTCAAAGCTGTCATCCTTCAGGGTGAACGACAACATGCCTCCAAAGTCGCGCATTTGCCTGCTGGCGATCGAGTGGTTGGGATGGTCGCTGAACCCTGGCCAGTAGACTTTGCCGACCTTTGGGTGATCGCGTAAATACTCCGCCACCAGCTTTCCGTTTACACAATGTCTTTCCATCCGCAG
Organism: Ohtaekwangia sp.; assembly: GCA_035628815.1. GTDB lineage: Bacteria > Bacteroidota > Bacteroidia > Cytophagales > Cyclobacteriaceae > Ohtaekwangia. The sequence goes on from DASPJC010000345.1 coordinate 9,064, forward strand.
ATGTAACGTCTTGATGCCGCGAAGCACAAGGAACGAATCCTGCGGGCCGGGAACAGCGCCGCAAGAATTGTGAATGAACGCCAGCTCCTGGTACAATTTTTCGTCGTTCATTACCAGTGCGCCCATCACGACGTCGGAATGTCCACCGAGGTATTTCGTGACCGAGTGCATAACGATATCAGCGCCCAGGTCCAGCGGATTTTGAAGGTAGGGTGGTGCAAAGGTATTGTCGACCGCCACCAGGATATTTCGCTTTTTCGCCATCGCCACATACGCCGCAATGTCGACAATATTCATCAGGGGATTCGTGGGTGTCTCAAGCCAGAATAGCCTTGTTTTGTCATTGATGTACGATGCGATCCCCGAAGCATCCGTCAGGTCGATGAAATGAAACCTGATGCCATACTTTTCAAAAACCTGTTTGAACATGCGGTAGGAGCCGCCGTAAAGATCGTTGGAGGTAATCACTTCATCGCCGGGATTGAGTAATTTGATCACAGCATCCGTAGCGCCCATGCCGGATGAAAAACACAGTCCGAATTTTCCGTTTTCCAGGGCTGCAATACTTTGTTGCAAAGCGTTACGCGTCGGATTGGCTCCCCGTGCATAGGCATATCCTTTGTGTTTCGCAGGGGATTCCTGCACATACGTTGAAGTTTGAAAGATAGGCGTCATGATTGCGCCGGTGGTCGGGTCGGGTTCTACACCCGCGTGAACAGCTTTGGTTCCGAATTTCATAGCATTTGAGTTGACAAAGTATAGTACGGGTAATAGGGAAACGGGTTAACGCCAGGCCTACCCTTTGTTACGCCAGTAGGCCCGGATGGCGTCTTTCCAATGCTCCCTGTTTTTCAGATAAAGAACGGTATTGATCAGCATCTTGTCTTCGGGCGCCGACTGATAGCCTTGTCCGGCGGCCAGCAGGATAAGATCATAGAGCTTTTCGCGGAGACCGTCACCGTCTTTTCCCGAGAGTGTCTTCAGATCCTGTAAGATCTCTTCCAGGGAGGGAGCTTTTTCTGCTGCGACCGTCGCAGGAACTTTTGCGAGCGGTTGAGAATCCTCTCCGGGATTCAGCGCCTCCGGTGTTACCAGCGTGGCCGCCTGCTGTTTGAGGAACTCGTCAAGATCTTTTAATGTATTTTTCTTTTTGCTCATGCGAGGTGTTGCAGTATGGCTTGTGCGATCGGCTGGTATTCTTTTTCAGCCTGGAGCGTGCTGAAATTTACGAAAAGATTTTTCTGCGGTACGATCACGGGAAGAATAATCGCGTCCAGGTTTTTCAGGCTTTCCCTTACCGTGAAAACGTTCGTTGCACTGTGGATCCGGTTGGGAAGCACGATGATCTTCAGGCGTGAATTTAACGTCCTGGCCGGTGCCAGATCCGTGACGGTTTGATAGGTAACGAGCAGATCATTTTGTGTGAGGCTGGTAGGGACAATAACGGCATCACTCACGAGGCACAGTCGCTTGATGCCTTCATCCGTTGTCTTCGCGGCACTGTCGACGATGATGAAATCAGTTGTGTTGCCTGCCTTCATCTTCTCCAGGATGTCGGCAACCTGGTGATCCTGGGATCCGACGATTTCGAACGTCGCACGATTGTCGCCGGCTTTGAACAACTCCATCTTGCGAAGGGTGTGAAGGGTGTAGTTCGTGTCCGTTTCCACCAACACCACCCGCTTGTTCATCAGCGACAGCGTTGTGGCCAGGTTAATGGCATTGGTTGTTTTTCCGGTTCCGCCTTTGCGGCTGATAAATGAAATAATCTTGGGCATGCCGGTTGGTGCTTGGTTCTGTCAATTCATCGGATGATCATTACGCTTCCTCAATGGACACGAAGATGTGTGGTGTAATAACATTAACCACTAGAAACGCGAACCTAGATCGAGCGGTTTACATCAAACTTCTCCAGGTAATCGGCTACCCGTCTCACAAAGCTTCCACCCAGTGCCCCATCCACTACGCGATGGTCGTAAGAATG
>DASPJC010000346.1:0-6657 GCA_035628815.1 Ohtaekwangia sp.
GAAAGCGAACTGTTCGGCCATGAAAAGGGATCGTTTACGTCGGCCATCAAGCAACGCATCGGAAAATTTGAGTTGGCGGAAAACGGAACGCTTTTCCTGGATGAGATCGGTGACATGAGCCTGTCAGCACAGGCGAAAGTATTGCGCGCCCTGCAGGAAAGCAGGATCACGCGCGTGGGGGGCGACAAGGAGATCACAGTCAACGTCCGCGTCGTTGCTGCAACGAACAAAGATCTTCGCCGGGAGATAGAAGAGAACCGGTTTCGCGAAGATCTTTATCACCGGCTCAGCGTCATCGTTATCAAGGTGCCGGCGTTGAACGAGCGAAAAGATGACATCCCTTTGCTGGCGGATAAATTCCTGAATGACATTGCCGAAGAGCAGGGTGCACGGAAGAAAAATATTCAACCTGGCGCGCTGAAACTGCTCCAGGATCACAACTGGACCGGCAACATTCGTGAACTGCGCAATGTTGTTGAACGGCTGGTCATCATGAGCGGCGAAGCTGTCAGTGCCGAAGACGTAAAAAGATACCTTTGATGCATGGCGCTTAAGATCGCTTTCATCGGTGCCACCGGCATGGTCGGAAGGCCTGTTGCAAAAGAACTCGCTTATGCGGGCATGGAAGTGACAGCGCTGGTCCGCGACCCCTTACGCGCCAAAGATCTTTCTTCCGCCATTGCGCTAATGCCGGGCGATTTGCGTCATGCCGAAGACCTCGACCGCTTGTTCATGGGAAAAGACGCTGTGTATCTCAATCTTAACCTGGATATGTCCGCCGGAAAAAACAGTTATCACAACGAACGCGAAGGGCTGGATACCATCATCAGGGCGGCACAGAAACGCAACCTGAAACGAATTGCCCTTGTCAGCTCACTTGTGATGAACTACCAGGGCATGAACGGCTTCAACTGGTGGGTGTTCGACATGAAGCGACAGGCCGTGGAAAAAATCCGCGCGTCAGGCATCCCTTATACCATCTTTTATCCGTCTACGTTCATGGAAAATTTTGAAAACAATTACCGACGCGGAAAAAAGATCATGCTGGCCGGAACCTCGCATCACAGGATGTATTTTATTGCGGGAGAAGATTACGGAAAACAGGTGAGCCGGTCATTCCAGATCCTTAACGACGAAAACCGGGAGTACGTTATACAGGGGCCCGAAGGCTTTACGGCAGAGGAAGCCGCGGCGGAGTATATCAGACACTATCCGGATGAACCACTGTCCATCGCGCGCGCGCCGGCAGGTATGTTACAATTTCTCGGTTATTTCAACCAACGCATGCGCTACGGTTACCATATTGTTACGGCGCTGAACAATTACCCGGAAAAATTCGAATCGCAAACGACGTGGGATGAACTGGGCAAACCGTCGATCACCCTCAGGCGTTTTGCCGGACGGTCACGGGAGTAGCATGCCCGTATCCCAGGGCAGGTTTTGTTCATAGCATATCTGTCCATTACCAGCCACGAGCGGCGAAGGAATGTTATCCATATAAATCATGCCGGTACCCAGACCCTGCGGCATCCTGATGGAATAGCTGGCGGTGAACTGGCAAATAGCGTTCAGCCCGATATTCGACTCCAGCGCGGACGTGATCCACCAGCCGATGCCGTTTTGCTCCGCCGCCGCGATCCACCCGGCACATCCCGAAAAACCGCCGTGCAGTGTAGGCTTCAGCACCAGGAACTGTGGTTTGACACGGGTGAGCAGTGATTGCCTGGAAGCAAAGTCAGGTGAAACGTCAATCAGCTCTTCATCCAACGCGATGGCTATTGGAGATTTCAGGCAAAGCTCGGGCAGTATTTCCAGGCCCGGCTGAACAGGCTGCTCGATAGAATGAATATCAAACCGGGCAAGGGTGTTCAGTTTGTCCAGTGCCGTTTCGGGTTTGAATGCGCCATTCGCGTCCAGCCGCAGGGTAATATTACCTGCATACCGGTCCCGGATGTATTGCAGTATGTTGCACTCGTGGTCGAAATCGAGTCCGCCGACCTTAAGCTTGATGCATGTAAATCCCTGCGCGATTTTTTCATCGATTTGGCGGATCATAAAATCGCGGTTACCCATCCAGATCAAACCATTGATCGGCAGCGGATTTCCTGTTACAAAGGGATTATCAAAAATGATCCGGCGTCCACCATGGCGCAGATCCAGCAATGCGGTTTCAAGGCCAAAAGTAATGGAGGGAAACCCTGCGGGTACCAGTTCTGAAACTTCATCGCCCGGGGAAAACTGTCGCTCATTTATTTCCTGGAGTACGGTTGACAGCACCGCCTCGAAGCCAGGTTGCGCATCAGGACTCAGTCCGGGCAGCGGGCCGCACTCCCCTATGCCGACAATAGTCGGGTCGTTGTCATGCCAAAGCCGGATGAACCACGACGTTTTGTCGTGCATGCGCCCGCGCGACGTCCTGGCATCAAAGCCAAAACGGAAGGTCTTTTTCACATCGTTGCCGCGCAGCGCCATAGAAATAAAAGCGAAAATAATGTTTTCAGCCTAACTTTGGGCCGCTATGGACAAAAGCCTGAACATTCGCGATTACATGTACGAGCTTCCGCCCGAACGGATTGCCTTGTATCCACCCGACAGGCGCGATGCTTCCAAACTTCTGGTGTATCGGGAGGGTGTTATCACGCATCATCATTTTTACGATATCGTAGATCAGCTGTCTTCCGGGACCACGCTTTGTTTTAACGACACCAAAGTCATCCCAGCCCGGTTGCATTTCACTAAAGTAACCGGTGCAACCATTGAGATCTTTCTGCTTCATCCCGTGAAGCCCTCGGTATTGCTGCCGGAAGTCATGGAAGCGCATGGCCGATGTACCTGGCAGTGTACGGTTGGCAATCTCAAACGGTGGACAGGTGACCTGGAGCTTTCAAAAAGCGCTGGTAGCATCACCGTTCACGCCCGTCTCCAGGATCGTGAAAAAGGATTGGTGGAGTTCACCTGGGATGGTGGTCATTCTTTCGCGGCGATCATCGCCCTGTTCGGCGAAACACCCCTTCCGCCTTACCTGCAGAGAAAAGCTGAACCGTCGGACAAAGCGCGATATCAAACCGTCTATGCGCACCGCGAGGGCGCCGTTGCCGCGCCCACGGCCGGGTTACATTTTACAGGCGAAATACTCGAGTCGCTGCGTCAGAAAAACATCGATACCGATTTCCTCACACTGCATGTCAGCGGCGGAACCTTTCAACCGGTGAAAGTGGAACATGCGGCATCACACATCATGCACGAGGAGCAACTGATGGTCAGTCGCGACACCGTGGAACGTCTGTTGCAGAACCGATACATTGTTCCGGTAGGAACAACGGCCATGCGGACGCTGGAGAGTTTGTACTGGTATGGCGTCAGGCTGATGGAGGGTGAGCAAGCGCCGTTTGTAATCCGGCAGGACGACCCCTACCGGGAACGATCAGATTTTCCGGCGCGGCGCGAAGCCATTCAGGCGGTACGGGATCACATGGATGCCACGCGGCAGACTACGCTGACTGGTGAAACGTCCATTTATATTATGCCAGGGTATACTTTCCGCGTGTGCGACGCGCTCATCACCAATTTTCATCAACCCGGCTCAACGCTTATGCTACTGGTAGCCGCGTTTATCGGCAGCGATTGGCGAATGGTCTATCAATCGGCACTCGGGAACGGTTACCGTTTTCTCAGCTATGGAGACAGTTCACTATTGATTCCGCGCCGATCGGACTAGTCGCAATGCAACGGTTCCTGGGCTAAACGCAGAGACGTATAGCCGTACAGTGGCCAGAATTATTTTTTATCCGGTACTGCGTTTAAGTCGACGACCCGAACTTCAACCCGCCTGTCCTCCTCTTTGGATGTTGCCTGGTCTGCCGTCGCGCCATAACCACGGGCGACAATCCTGCGTCGCACCACACCTTTGTGATTGAGGTAGTCCAGCACAGCGATCGCGCGTTTGTTGGAGAGATCACGGTTCATTTCTTCGGAGCCTTCAGCCGAGGCAAAGCCCGATATTTCGACGCCGAGATCGGGATACTTGTTCAACTCGGCCAGCACGCCGTCAAGTTGTGCATTGTACTGCGTCTTCAGATCGCTCTTGCCAGCGTCGAAGTATATTTTAACCGACTTTGCCAGGGCTGTTTTATCAAAGGTCGATTTTTTAACCACCTGCTCCTTCTGCCGCTTCATCTCTTCATTCACCCGGAAGGTCGGAAGTGAAAAAATTGTTTTCCCATCGACTTCCTTCTGTTCGAACTTACTTTCATCGCTTTCGTCGTAGTAATAGGTTCTTGACGCCACTTCGATATTGGAATTCTTGCTTTCGTCAAAATTCACGGCATCGACGGGGTCCTCCATCTGGATAAGGTCCAGCAGGTAATCGATCCCCTCCTTATCACTGGCAGCCATCAGGTCGAGCATCATATCGTAAGCATCCACGCCACCGCTCTGCACGAGTTTGGCTTCGTGTGTCTTACGCATATCCGCCTTCACATCCTGGTCGGTGTCGTAAAATGCGTTCTTGACCTGTACTTCCTGGCCCACCACGACATCAAACTGTTTGATGGTTTTCAGGTTGATCATCTGGTACAGCTCATAGAAATAGGTCTGGTTGGGCACGTTGATATTCAGTGTGTAGGGCAGGAAGCCCTCGGACTCAATGATCATATCATAATTCTTCGCCGGCGGAAGTATCACAAGATAGTTACCGGTTACCGGGTCGGGATGGTAAACGAAGTCCAGCTTTTTATCGGTTTCATTGTCGACCAGGTAAATTTTGGTCGGCATGGGCTTGCCGGTTTCAGCATTGAGGATTTTTCCCTTGATCATGGTCAGCGGAATGTTCGATGATTCCGCCGGCATGTCGAGGTAGTAAATATCCTGGCCGCCCTGCCCGCCCTTACGGTCGGAGGAGAAGTATGCACGCGTACCGTCGGCGATCAGGGTGAAATAGTTGTCATTTGCCGTGGTATTCACGGGATAGCCCATGTTTTCGGGGGATGTCCAGCGATCGCGGATAAACTTCGTCATGAATATATCGCGCCCACCCATAGAGTTGTGTCCATCAGAGGTAAAGAAGAGCGTTTTCTGATCCGGATGGATAAACGGAGCATCTTCATTCGCCTTTGTATTGATCTCGGGACCCAGGTTGAGGGGCGTTGTCCACGTTCCGTTCGCCTGGAGCGTTGTCCGGTAAATATCCAGTCCGCCATGTCCACCAAGCCGGTCACTGGCAAAGTAGATCACTTTACCATCGGGTGTAATGCTGGCGGTTGATTCGAGGTATTTTGGTGTGTTGATATTCGGGGTGATGAGGCTGGGCCTTGACCAGGTGTCCCCCGCTTTAACGATCTGGTACAATCCGCCCGGGTCGGTCGCACCGCCCATGAAGATGAGCATCTTTTGTCCATCCGCCGAAATCCCGGCGGTGCCAACGTTATAGTTATGCGCAATGGGAATGACGGCCGGCTCAGACCAGGAACCGTTCACATTGAAAGAAATGTAGATCTCTTCGATAAATTTATCGCCTGTACGCGTTTTACCCGTATTGGGCCGCAGGGCCGTATACGCCATGACGCTTTCATCCGCCGACACCACCGGGTTGTATTCGGTGTATTTGGTGTTGACCATCGAATTGAAGTAGTTTACCTTGAAGTTGCGGGGCACGGACATCAGCGCCAGCGCGTTGCTGCAGGTATTGATGGCTTCATCGGCCATGGCCATTACTTTCTTGTCGGCCTTATTGCTTACATCACGGAATTTGCTGAAGTTCTCGATCGCCTTCTGAATGTTCTCATCCTTCAGGTAGATCGATCCAAGGTCATAATACAGTGTGTTGGGAAGCCCCTGCGCATTTTTCAGGGCATATTCAAAGTAGGGAATCGCCTTGATCTGTTCTGAAAGCTCGGGCGACTTCTGGTAGCATACTCCGGTCTTGTAGTGGACCATGGGATCCTTTTCGCCGGCCTGGATCGCCTCGAGAAATTTTGGCAGCGCCGCGTCATAACTTCTGACACCGAAAAGCCTGTCGGCCTCCGCCAATGCCTTGCTGCCCTGCGCATGTAATGAAAGCGACGTGCAGCACATAAAAAATAGAAGCAGGTGGATCGTATTCTTCACCATAGTTAAGTGGATTTGACTTCAATACTACGAAGATTATGCACGAATAAAATACTGAATTAGCACCGTAATATTACAACCGCCAGCAGATCAAAGGTTTTCGGGCATGCTAGAAGCAATACTTCAGCCATGCCGAGGTAACCTGCTGTATTGTAAAAATATTGTATACAGCTAAAAATAAACCCCTTTATAGGATTTTCGTTGGAATATCCGCAATTTTAGGGTTAAGAGACGGATTTTATGAAGTCTTATTTACTACGGATCCTCGATATACAACACCCTGAAGTTGGCCGTGTCGGCTTGCTGCTGATCATGAGTTTCTTCATGGGCGTATTCCTTGCAACCCTGAGCGTCGCTTCGCAGACGCTTTTTTTGCGGGAGTTCGATGAACAGCGTGACCTCCCTTATGCCCTTCTCGTCTCCGGTATATTCGGGTTGATCGCGACGATCCTCTACAACTTTTTCCAGAACCGCATTCCTTTTCCCGTGCTGGCCGTTGCGAGTCTGGTCAGCGTAACGGTGCTTACAGCTTTCATCGAGTTTGGAGAAGGA
>DASPJC010000347.1:0-4308 GCA_035628815.1 Ohtaekwangia sp.
TGCCTTCAAGGTAACAACCGCATAACAGGTAACGATCCGGGAACTGTTCCACAACCTGTCGTACCTCCTGGAGGGTCATGGACAACGCGTAGTTCTTTCTCTTGCGACAGGCCAGAATAAAAAGGTAGATTTCGTCCAGCTGGACCGTTGGCAGCGTCCGGAACTGCACTCCGGCTTCCTCAGCCTGCCGCAATTTCCGGTGTTCCCACGTATCGATATTTTTTAAAAAGTCTTCGTGAAGATCGATAGTGCAGCCAACCTCCGCATCGGCCACAGCGAACCCGCGATTCAATAAAAAAACGTGTAACAAAGACAGGGACGATTCCTGGTAGTGGAACGTTGGCGATTTGATGGTCCAACTTGTGGCGCCCATCGACCGCAAGCGGGATTCCACAAATTCCAGGAATTGAAAAAGGATGAGCGGCGAAACCCCGCCCGCATACTCCACACCGCCGAACGGCGCCTTTACCGGGCTCCGCGCAACGCCATCGGTCAGGTGGACATGAACCAACGCATCAATGCGCTGGTGCCGGTTATGAAGCGCATAAAAGGTAATCCATCCCTCCGGGGCTCCCAGAAAAAGATAGTGCGGCGTGTTGAACAGCGATAGCTCAAAATCGGTTATCGCATCAGCCGGTGTACGCTCATAAAAACTGTAATCTTCCAATCAATAAGGAATTCCAAGCCGTTTATATATGAAATGCATTAACCAGGCGGGGCCTATCAGGAGGAACTGGATATCTTTCAGAAAAGAAGGTTTTTTGCCTTCGAGTTTATGACCGTAGAACTGGCCGATCCACGCGATGACAAAGATCCCAAGCGATACCAACCAGAGCGGAACGATGTCGATCCTGACAATAAAGTTCGCCAGCATTAAACACAGGGCTGCAAACAACATCATGCCGATACTCAGCGAAACCGAAAGCGAAACGTAATAGATCAGCACTAAGACCAGCAACATGGCCGCCCAGTTGGCGTAAGGATTACCGTAGCCCAGGATCGATTCGACAGCGACCGATGGGATGGAAGCAACCAGACCGACCAAGCTGAAAAAAATCAGCGGTACACAGACCCAATGAATCGCTTTGTTCGTCGCATGCTGATGACTCTCACCATACTCCAGGAACAGCTCGTCAATTCTTCGCATAGGACGCAGGTTTAGGGAAGAAATTTAGTGCATTCCCACCCAAACATCAAGCACATTTTTAAACCGGCAATTTCGTCCGCACATTTTGCCACGCCTTGATCTGCCAGAATACAATGCCCGTGGTGAGGTGGCTTCCTGCCGCATCATGGACCTTCACCTCACACTTTACCACGACAGCATCATGGTCTTTGAGGGGTTTGTACACCTGCTCCTGCAGCCAGGCATCCGTGATTGAAAAGGTAGCAAAGGCATCCATTTTTCCCTGGTAGTGATAGTCCATTTCCAGGCGCTGCATAATAAGCCGGTATTTTTTTCCATCCAGCCGGGTGACCAGTAAAAAACCGGTGGCGAACTCAGAGACGGTTGCCAGGGCACAGGCATGAAGACCACGGATATGGTTAAAATTTCTTTTGCGGTATGGCAGCAGCACTTTCAGGTGATCTTGATGAAGCGCAACGATGCGGAAACCATGCGGTTTGTTGAACGGTATCATCCGTGCCAGGGACCAATTCAATAACCCTCTGTAGAAAGATGAATCTTTTGCTTTCGCTACAATTGTATTCACATTGAACATAATGATGTGGGATGATGCCGGAATTTAGTCATTTAATCGTCATCATGCCGGATCGACGGAGTACACCGCATACATTGTTGAAACCGTGCTACGGGCTTCACCGTTATATCCCGATCAAAAAACCCTTTTGTGGTGTCAAAGCGGCATCACTGTACCGCTCATGAAAAAGAAATTTCATTTCATCCATCTTCTTTTGATGCTTCCGGCTTTAGTTGCTTTACTTTACAGCTTCATTTCTATCTGAAGAACTATGCGTAAAAAAATTGCAGTGCTGGGCGCAGGCCTGGTAGGAAAAGCCATTGCGATCGACCTTGCCCAACAACATGACGTAACGTCGGTGGATTTCAATCCCGATGCGCTTCAGCATTTAAGTGGTTTTGGTATTCGTACTTTACAGGCCGATCTCACCAACCTTCAGCAACTGCGCGAGACGGTGGCTGCGTTCGATCTCGTTGTCGGGGCCGTGCCCGGTTTCCTGGGATTCAGGATTGCGCGGACCGTGATCGAAGCAGGCAAAGACATGGTGGATATTTCCTTCTTCCCCGAAGATCCTTTTGAACTCGACGAACTGGCAAAGAAGAACAATGTCACTATTGTTACGGACTGCGGTGTGGCTCCTGGTATGGGTAACATCATCCTGGGATATCATCACCGGCGGATGAAAGTACATTCGTATGAATGCCTTGTGGGAGGATTGCCGGTGGTACGGGAGTGGCCTTATGAATACAAAGCGGTATTCTCGCCGATTGACGTCATTGAAGAATACATCCGGCCCGCCCGTTACGTGCAGAATGGTGCCATCATTGTTCGCGAAGCGCTTTCAGACCCTGAGCTTATTTCGTTCGACGGTGTCGGCACATTGGAGTCATGGAATTCTGATGGATTGCGATCGTTGATCAGGACCATGCCTGATATCCCTAATATGATCGAAAAGACACTCCGGTATCCGGGATGCATTGAATACCTGAGGGTACTTCGCGAAAGTGGGTTCTTTTCATACGATCCCGTTGAAGTCAACGGCATGAAAGTCCGCCCCATTGACGTCACGGCAAAACTGCTTTTTCCGAAGTGGAAGCTCAAGCCGGGTGAAGAGGAGTTTACGGTTATGCGGATTATCATAGAAGGAGAAGAGAACGGCATAAAAAAATCTTATCGTTACAACCTTCTCGACCGCACGGACAAGGCCACCCAGATGTTATCCATGGCGCGCACGACGGGCTACACCTGCACCGCTGCCGCGAACCTGGTTCTGAACGGACAGTTCTCACGCAAAGGGATCAGCCCTCCTGAGTTTTTGGGCGAGGAAGAGAGCAACTTTCAATTCATCATGAATTACCTGAAAACCCGCGGCGTGGAGTACCGGTAGCGCCGTCCATGGTGGAACTGGATTAAGGTGCAACAAGCCATATGGTTTTTGGATGAATGAAAATCACGGGGCGAAAGTGCAATTTGGTTCCATGGAAGGACCTTCTGAAAACGTTCCGTTCATTCAACCCTTGTCAGGGTTGGGCATGCAGGGACATTGTGTTCCGTGAGTTTACTCACGGTTATTAAGATTTAAGCCCTTCGGGCTTGCGCTGTTCCACGCCTGGAGGCGAAGTCCGAAGGACCTCAATATGAATAACCGCCGGTGACAACCGGCGGCGTGAAAAATCCGAGGGAGCCCAACCCCGGACGGGGCTGAATGACAGGATACCGGAAGGATACCGGAACCTTATCGTTCTCAGATAATGATTGGTTTGGACGAATGCTGGCGGTACAAAACTTTACCTGCGCCATCGCGCAAGCGATCCATCATAAATCTATTCGGCCTACCAGAGGGCAGTAGCCAAAAACTGCACCTTTACCTATTTCGCAAGTTTGCTTCTCCAATAGCCGTAGCTGAAATAAATGGCAAGACCAAAGGCCATCCAGCCGAAGAATACCACCCACGAACTTGCAGGGATCTCAATCATCAGGTAAAGGCAGCACAACATGCCCAGCACCGGTATCAACGACAATTTTTTAACGAAAGAGAAAAACGTGATCACCGCTGTCATCACCAGAAATATCAGGAACAATATTTCCTGGCGGGATTCATGGGTAAGATTTGTTATGGAATCAACGACGCGTTCCCGGAAACCATAGAGAAAGAGTGCAAACAGCAGTGGCACGATCCATTGACTGTTGATATAAGGGAGGTTGAATTTCCTTTCTGCTGTTTTTTCTTTCGGCGGAAGCATGAGCACCCCACCGCATACCAACACGAATGCGAACAGTGTTCCGATGCTGGTGAGGTCTGTCATGATTGCACTTTCGATGAACAGGGATGGTATCGCCACGATGATGCCTGTGATAACAGTCGAAAAAGCCGGTGTATGAAAGCGTGGATGGATCTTGCCGAAACGTTTGGGAAGCAAACCATCGCGGCTCATGCTCATCCATATCCGCGGCTGGCCGATCTGAAAGACCAGCAATACACTGGTCGCCGCGATGACTGCGCTGACGGAAATAAAAAATCCTATTTTGCCAAGGTTGATCTTTTCGAATACATAGGCCAGGGGATCTGAAACGTTATCAACCTCTGCGTAGTTAACCATCCCGGTGA
>DASPJC010000348.1:0-19208 GCA_035628815.1 Ohtaekwangia sp.
GCATATGCGGGTGTGCTCTATGGTGCCGGTACTGCCATTGCCTTATTACTGCTCGTGATCCGGCTGGTTCGCCTCGCACGGCTGATCGTTACATCGGAGAGCCGGGAAGTCTCCGGGTACTTCCTTATCGAATCACCCCGAAATACTTCTACCTTTTCATTCTTCCGGTACATTTTCATCGGGCCCTCGCGGGACCTTACGGAACGCGAACGCGAACAGGTCATCGCCCATGAACACGTTCATGCACAGGCGTGGCATTCATTGGACGTACTGCTGCTTCATGTCCTCGGTGTTATATTCTGGTTCAACCCGCTTATAAAAGTCTATAAAAAGATATTCGTACAGCTCCACGAGTTCGAAGCCGATGCGCGCGCGGTTTCAACAACGGATGCTGACGATTACTGCAGCCTCGTGGCAAAGGTTGCTTTATTGTCGGCCGACATACCTCTTGCCAATCACTTTAGTAATTCCTTAACCGTAAAACGCATTGAAATGATACGCACCATGAAGACGAAGATAAAACAATGGAAGCTTGCAACACTGACGATGGTCGTGGCCGCTTTCTTCATCGTGATCGCCTGCCAGGACCAACTGGTGGATGATGCTAAAAATGTCGCCAGAAATTCCACCATGGCACTCAATCTTCCTGACGAGGTCCAGGCACGCCTCGACCAGCTTAAGGCCGAGCATCCGGACAAGAACTTTATTGTCATTGAACCCGATGAGAACGCGGCGGACAAAGCGAAAGACATTGAAGAAAAAACACGTGGTCTTGATCCCGGAAAGATCGCCAGGATTGAGGTACTGAAAGATAAAAAAGACCGCCAGGGAAACACCCGGTCCTTTGTGATCCTGGAGTACAACGAACAAACACGTCAGCTTTCCGAACAAACACAATCGCAGGATATGATCTTCACGGTTGTTGAGCAATCGGCGGAGCCTGCGGGTGGTATCGACGGCTTGATGACATTCCTGGGAGAAAACCTTCGCTACCCGAATGAAGCGCGGGAAAAGGGCAAGGAAGGAAAGGTGTATGTGCAGTTTGTCGTGAACACTGACGGGTCGCTCTCCGATCACACCGTCCTTAAAGGTGTTGATCCGTTCCTGGACAGCGAAGCGATAAGGGTTACAAAAACACTACCGAAGTGGACCCCCGGCAGACAAAGTGGACGGGCGGTACGGCAGCAGTTCGTACTTCCGATAAATTTCAGGCTGGATAACGCCTCCCCTGCTGATGGGTTGTCAATCCGGGAAGTCAGGAAGGAAATGAAAATAGATGTATTGACGAAAGCCGATGGACCGAACCGCATCGTCGAAGGCAGGATCCTTGACAGCGATGGCAATCCCCTGAAGGGTGCTAACGTGGTGGTTACTGGCACAAGCACCGGCGCAACAACCGACGCTGATGGCCGGTTCCGGATCTCCACCCCCATCACAACCGGGAAGCTTGCAGCATCATTTGTTGGTTATGACACGCAGTTTGTAACATTCTGAAGGTATGAAGGACTGGTTTACAGCCAGTCCTTTAATTTTTCATATGGGATCAATACCTCCGTGGGGCCCACAGCATAGGGAGCAACCTCGTAGCTATTGTAAAAGAATACAATGCCATCCCTGGCGAAGCCATAGTTGTCGTTGAGCCTGAATATGTTGTTCTCAAATTCAAAATAATTTGCCTGCAAAGAAGCGGTATCAGCAAGCTCATGATATGCCCGGAAAGCCTCCTCTCCAGCCCTGGTCAACGTTTCCTGGTATCCCGGCTTCAACACATCATCAAGGGTGACCTTGCCTCCATCTTTCGGATCGATGTTGAGGTAGACGCGGCTTGCATTCGGATGTGCGCCGCCCGTAAACTCGTCCCGCGTAATGGACATGCTGATCAGTGTGTCGCTGCTTACAGCAACGTCAATTGTAGCATCGAAATACCACCCAAGTCCTACTTCCGGCATTTCATTTCTGAAATTCTGGTACTCTTCTATGAATACGTCCGCAGTCTGTGCGAAGGTTTGCGTCAGTCCTTCGCTATATCCTTGCGTGATCACCGAATCCAGCAGTGCATTTATTCTTTGTGATACCGTGCTATCCACTCCGGCGAATACCGGGTACGTTACTTCGTAGCGGGCACACGGTAAGGTGTCGGACGTGCATCCGGCTTGCGACTCCCGTTTGAAGTCTTTCATCTCAAAGCTTATCAAATTACGTTCGATCTTTTCCGCAGGCTTAACACCGCAGGAAAACAGCAGGCCGGCCAGGGCGCAAAGATAGCGGTGACGCATCACGGGTTATTTTTTGGCAAAGATTTCGGCAAGCTTCGCTTCCAGCGCGGGGCCGCGAAGATTTTTCGCAATGATAACACCGTTGGGATCAAGCAGGAGCGAAAACGGAATGCCTGTAATGTTATATGTCTTTGCCGCCTCCGACTGCCAGAATTTGAGGTCAGAGATGTGGGTCCATGTCAATTTATCTTTCCGGATCCCTTCCAGCCAGTCCTCTTTCGTTCGGTCAAGGGATACGCCCAGCACGGTAAAACCTTTGTCCTTATATTTGTGAAATACGCGTACCACGTTGGGGTTTTCCTGGCGGCATGGCCCGCACCATTTCGCCCAAAAATCCACCAGTACATATTTGCCTTTCAATGAAGACAGTTTCACGACCTGGCCGGTGGTATCCGGCAGAGCGATCTCCGGTGCCGGCTGCCCGATGGCCGTGGCTTTCATCTTTTCGACCGTGGAAACAAAGTTTCGCGCAACTTCGAAAGTGGGCCATTGTTTCTTAAGGTCGTTGGCCACATGCACATAGACATCAATGTATTTGTCACGGTCAAGCACCTGACCGCCCTCCAGCAGATGAATGACGCCAAGTGAAGGGGATGCTGCTTTTAAAATAGTCGCGATGCTGTCCTGGGAACGCGCCATCTCTTGGTGGTATGCCTGGAAAAGGGTTGCCATTTTAGCTTCATCCCTCGCCTGTGACGCTGTGGCGTACGCCTGGTTAATGCGCGCTACTTCCGGTGACATCTCCGCATTGCGCATAATGTTCTGAACCTGGCGAATCACTTCAATCTCGGGTGAACCTTTCACTTCCACGAATCCTCTTGGATCGTTGCCATCCACGTTTACCTCGACGTTGTTTTTATACAGGATGAAATCCACTTCCTGGCGCTGGTAAAAGTTGATCTTGTAGTACCCCGGTTCCGATAGCTTTATCTTTTTGGCGAAGGTGTTCATCCCGGAAAGCATGATGGTATCCTGCCAGGCAAACGCGCCGTTCTTGATCTGGTGTATTGTAATCTGCCCTTTCTGGGGAAAGCCGACCTTGCCGCTCACCGTTACAATCCAGTTCAGCTGTTCATCGTTAGCGGCTTCTTCCTTGCTGGTGGATGAGCACGAAAAGCTGAAAGCGAATACGGCGAAGCAAAAAGTCAATACTTTATGCACCTGCATTTTTGCGCTCCTGTTTTCCGCTTCGTGGTTTCGTCTGCTATTCATACCTGTTGTAATTTCTTTGTTAATAATTCACTTGCCACTTTGGGATCGGCCTTTCCTTTGCTGCGCTTCATTACCTCGCCCATAAACATCGCGACGATTCCCTTTTTACCATTCCTATACTCCTCCACTTTAAGCGGAAATTCCCGTATCACCGCTTCGACGATCGGCAATATGGAATCTTCGTTACTGTCCTGGATAACATTCAACTGCTGGGCTACCGCCAAAACGGATTTTGAAGGGTTTTTCAGCAGCTCCGGGAACAGGCGTCGTGAAGCGATGGTAAAATTGATCTTGCCTGTATCGGTTAACGCAATGATCTCCGCAATAATTTCAGGAGAGAGCGGAAATTCGTCGGCCGACAGGTTTAATTCATTAAGATGCGACTTTACAGGACCCATCACCCAGTTCGAGGCAGCCTTGTAGTTCGTGGTGATTTTGCAAATCGCTTCAAAATAGGTGGCTACATCCCTGGAATCGGTGAGGACCTGCGCATCGTATTCGGGCAGTTGATACTGCGTTACGTAGTGGTGATAGCGCTCCCGTGGAAGCGCCGGCATCGTTGACCGGATTTCTTCCAGCCACGCTTCCGTTACTTTGACAGGGCTCAGGTCGGGATCGGGGAAGTAGCGGTAATCGTTGAGTTCCTCCTTGGTGCGCATGCTGTACGTTTTGCCATTGTCAGCATTAAACGTCCGGGTCTCTGACACGATGGGAATACCTTGTTCCAGCAGTGTGATCTGGCGCTCCGTCTCGTGATCGATGGCGCGCTGCACATTGCGGATGGAATTCATATTTTTTACTTCCACTTTTTTTCCATACTCGGCCGAACCATTCAACATTACCGAGACATTCGCGTCACAGCGCAGCGAACCCTCCTCCATATTGCCGTCGCAGATGTCGAGGTAGCGGACCAGCTTGCGGACCTCCGTCAGAAAAGCATACGCTTCCTCCGACGTTCGGATATCGGGTTCGGTGACAATTTCGATCAGCGGTACACCGGCGCGGTTAAAATCCACCAGGGTATCAACTTCGGTATCGAGGTGTATCGATTTGCCGGCATCTTCTTCCACGTGTATCCGGTTGAGCTTGATACTCCTTTCACCGGCACTCGTGTTCACAGGGATGTATCCGCCTTTGCATATCGGGGTCCGGTCCTGGGTCAGCTGGTACCCTTTGGGCAGATCGGGATAGAAATAATTTTTGCGGTCGAAGATATTAAAGCGACTGATCTCGCAGTTCGAAGCCAGGCCCATTTTTATCGCGAACTCGATCACCGTTTTATTGAGGCGCGGCAACGTACCCGGGTGGCCGAGCGTGATCACGCTAATATTCGTGTTGGGCGAACTGCCATACGTCGTCGCGTCTGATGAGTAGATCTTGCTCTTCGTCAACAGCTGCGCGTGAACTTCAAGTCCGACAACGAGGGTATATTTATCGCGTACCAGTTTATCCATTCTATTTACATACTGTAAAGTACTTCAGCATCGTCTTGCTTTTACAACGACGCTTCCCAGGCTTTCCTCGCAGCGCACGGCTCAAAGCTCACGGCTTCTTCGAGTAAGCCCACGCAACCCGATCATCAGCTAATCAATTTACGGGCTTTTTCAATAACCGCATCGAGCCCATTAAGATTCTTTCCGCCAGCGGTAGCAAAGAACGGCTGACCGCCGCCGCCGCCGTCGATCTCGCGTGCAAGTTCTTTTACCATGTTGCCGGCATGATACTGGTTGGTCTGCGCGAGCTTCTCCCCGATCATCACGGCGACCTGGGGTTTATTGTCGACATCAGCCGCCAGGATCAGGAGCAGATCTTCAAATTGATTTCTTAAACCGTAAGCAATATTCTTTAGCGCGTCGCTGTTGGGGACGGCGATCTTTTCAATGATAAGGTGGTATCCATTGCTTTTAACTGCCTTCCCTGCCAAACGGTCTTTCATCTGGTTAGCCTGCTCCTGCTGAAAGGCCTCTACCTTTTTCTCCAGGGCATGCTTTTCCTCCAGCATGTTTTTCGCCGTCGCGAGCAGATCCTTGGGATTCTTCAGCAGTTCCCTGACCTGGTCCAGCAACGCAAGTGATTCCCGCACATAGCGCTCCGCTTCATCTGCCGTTACAGCTTCGATGCGACGGACACCAGCAGCTACAGAACTTTCAGAAATGATCTTAAAGAGCCCTATCTGGCCGGTAGCGGCCACGTGCGTACCGCCGCAGAGTTCGACCGAGAACTGAGGATCAAATGTGATCACCCGAACATGGTCGCCATATTTTTCGCCGAAGAGTGCCATCGCACCAAGTGACTTCGCCTGTTCGATGGGAACGTTCCGCTTTTCATCCAGCGCGATGTTGGCACGGATTTTCTGATTGACAATATCCTCTACTTTTTGAATTTCTTCCGGCGTCATCGCCATGAAATGCGAGAAATCGAAGCGCAGTATTTTCTCATTCACCAGCGAACCCTTCTGTTCCACGTGTTTTCCCAGCACCTGGCGCAGCGCCGCATGTAAAAGGTGCGTGGCGGAGTGGTTGTCCATCGTCAATTGCCGCTTGTGCTTATCGACCTGCGCATTGAATACGGCTTTCAGATTCTCCGGAAGCTTATCCGAATAATGAATGATCAGCTCGTTTTCTTTTTTCGTATCGGTGATGAATATTCGCTCGTTGGCATTTTCGATAAACCCGGTATCGCCTACCTGCCCACCGCTTTCGGCGTAGAAGGGCGTCTTGTCAAAGACCAATTGATAAAGTTCCTTGCTCTTCTGTTTGATCTTACGGTAGCGCACAATCCGTACTTCGGCATCCTGATGGTCGTATCCAATGAACGCCGGTTTAACATCGTCGCCGGTCATGATCCAGTCACCCGTTTCTTTGGCGGCGTCGGTTTTGGAGCGCGACTTTTGTTTCTCCATTTCTATCTTGAAACCGTCCTCGTCGACCGAAAATCCTCTTTCCCGCGCAATGAGCGACGTAAGGTCCAGCGGAAATCCAAAGGTGTCGTAAAGCTCGAAGGCCAGCTCGCCACTGATCTTATTTTCTTTCAGCTCGGATTGAATGAGCTCAATGCGCTTCAGTCCTTTTTCAAGCGTCCTCAGGAAAGACGACTCTTCTTCAAAAATAACCTTGCTCACATAATCCTTCTGCGAAGCGAGCTCCGGAAATACTTCCCGCAACTGGCTCGCCAGTACATCGACCAATTTGTAGATAAACGGCTCTTTGAAATTCAGGAAGGTAAACCCGTAACGGACCGCGCGCCGCAGTATCCGCCGGATCACATAGCCCGCACCGGTATTGGACGGCAGCTGCCCGTCGCAGATCGCGAAAGAAACCGCCCGAACATGATCGGCAATCACCCGCATGGCAATGTCGCTTTTCTCGTCCTGTTTATATTTTACACCGGCCGCTTCACCGATAAAGCTCAGCAGCGGCGTAAACACATCCGTATCGTAGTTTGACGTCTTTTTCTGGATCGCCATGCAGAGGCGTTCGAAACCCATCCCGGTATCCACATGCTGGGAAGGAAGTTTTTCCAGTGACCCATTCGCTTTGCGGTTGAACTCCATGAACACGAGGTTCCAGATCTCGATCACCTGCGGATGACTGGTATTGACCAGCGATTTGCCGGGAAGCCTTTTTACTTCTTCTTCCGAACGAAGATCGATGTGAATCTCGGAACACGGCCCGCAGGGTCCCATCTCACCCATCTCCCAGAAATTGTCCTTTTTATTGCCACGAAGAATGCGGTCTTCATCGATGATTGCTTTCCAGAAATTATACGCTTCTTCGTCAAAGGGAAGATTTTCCCTGGGATCGCCTTCGAAGACAGTGACATAAAGCCTGTCTTTCGGGAGGTTGTATTCCACCGTGAGCAGTTCCCACGCCCAGGCGATCGCTTCTTTCTTAAAGTAATCTCCGAAAGACCAGTTGCCCAGCATCTCGAACATCGTATGATGGTAGGTATCGATACCGACTTCTTCCAGGTCGTTGTGTTTGCCGCTTACACGCAGGCACTTTTGAGTATCCGCTATGCGCGGCGCTTTGGACACGGCATTGCCAAGGAAGTAATCCTTGAACTGCACCATGCCGGAGTTGGTGAAAAGCAGTGTGGGATCGTTCTTCAGCACCAGCGGCGCCGAAGAGACGATGGTGTGTCCTTTCTTTTCAAAAAAATCTAAAAATGTCCGTCTGATCGAGCCCGAATCCATGTCGTAAGCACTTATTTAATTGGTCATTATCACCCCGGACCTCTTCTGCCTGTCGCCATAAGGGCGACAAACGGTTGAGATCAAGCTATTTTTGCTATATTAGCCAGCCTAAAGTAAGCGGCAAGCCACAAAAATAAGCGCAGATAACGGAGATTAAGCAGGTATTCAGATTTTTTTTGGCTTGAGAACCCCAAACATTTTTTACATCTGCGAAACGGATGAGCAAGTTTTCATACTACTATAACCCCGAAACCTGCCACTACGAGCGGGCGAAATTGTCACCGGGGGATATTATCGTTTACACGATCGGCCTGATGCTGATGAGTGTCGCCTGCTTTGCCGGTCTAATCTTCCTCTACAATTTTCTCCTCGAAACGGATACCGAAAAAAAGCTGCGCGCCGAAAACCGCGCCATCCTGCAATACAAGCCCATCCTGGAGACGAAGCTCGCGCTGATCGAAAACACACTCGCTGAACTCGACGAACAGGATAAAGTTTTATACACACAACTATTCAATACAACACCACCGTCAGCACCAGCCGCCAAAAACAGCTTTTCACAGGAAATGGTGCTCCTTGCGGACGCTGTTGAATTCCGGTCGCTGCTCGATAAACTCGACACGAAAACCACGCAACTTGTAGACCGCGCCCGATACGTTAACGGCGTCTTCGGAGAAGATATTCACATCGATCAGGAAGCGCTGGACGTGCTGATGGTCATGCCTGCTATTCAGCCGCTGCAGGATGTCGTACTGGACCACTTCGCTTCCGGTTTCGGCAACAGGATCAATCCATTTCACAAAGGCACCTATCACCATGACGGCGTCGATTATGCCGCGCCCCGCGGCACAGTGGTCGTGGCTACCGGTAACGGTACGGTGACGGCCGTGAAGAGAAGTGAGCTGCAGGCAGTCTACGGAAATTACGTCGAGATCAGTCATGGCCATGGATTCATCACACGCTATGCGCACCTGGAAGAAATTACAATCAAAGCCGGACAGAAAATATCCAAGGGAATGCCTGTCGGAACGGTGGGAAGCAGTGGCGGCTCCGTGGCACCCCACCTCCATTACGAAATTATCCGCGATGGCGATCATGTTGACCCTGTGTTGTATATGGTAGAAAATCTGACCAGCCAGGCGTACAGCGCATTAAAGGCAAAAAGCAAAAAACAAAATCAATCGCTTGACTGATGGCACGGATCCGTTACCGATATAATCCCGCCACGTGCAAATATGAACCCTGGTATTTAAAAGGAAAGGCGCTGCGTCGCAAGGTGATGACCTTTTTGGGGTTGTCACTCGTCCTGGGACTTATCGGCTGCTATGCTTTTGTACGCCATGTCGGATCGCTCGACGAGATGATGCTGTCACAGCGCAATGTGGCGCTTAAAACGGAGTGGCAGATCCTGGAAGAACGTATTCTCAATACCCGCGAGCACCTGGATGAATTGATTGCAAAAGACGATCACAATTATCGTGTCATTCTGGATTCCAGTCCCCTGTCGCCTGAGATCCGTGAAGCAGGTATTGGCGGAAGCGAGAAATTCGACAAGGCCCCGTTGACGGTTTTTCCGCTGATCATGCAGCGCTATTCGGAGATCGAGGATCTCAGCCGCAAGGTCGGTGTCGCAGTACAGTCTTTCGATGAACTCGGCAAGATGGTAAAACAACGGATGACCATGTGGGCATCCCGGCCTGCTATTCAGCCCATCAGCAACAAACAGCTCGACCGGCTTCACATGACCTTCGGCGCGCGTTTTCATCCCATCTTTCATGTATACATGGACCACAAAGGTCTGGATTTTACGGCCGCGGACGGAACACCTGTATACGCTACGGGCGATGGCAAAATAAGCATGGTCTATACGTCCGATTCGTACGGAAAAGTCATTTTCATTGATCACGGCTACGACTACGAGACCCGGTATGCGCATCTTTCGGGATTTGCCGTTAAATCAGGAGAGCATGTGAAACGCGGCCAGGTGATCGGTTTCGTGGGAAACACCGGCAATTCCGTTTCTTCGCACCTACATTATGAGGTCCTTTTTAAAGGACACCAGATCAATCCCATCAACTTCTTTCAGCGCGATCTGAACAATAAAGAGTACGAAAGGCTGATAGAGATCGGCAGTCAACAGCAATATCCGCTGGATTGAGCAAACGCTCTTTGTTGCTCTTGAAATTCTGTTTTTCTTTGCCCTGTAAATCACTGTTGATGCGCTTTTTATCCATTGCTGTCTTAAGCATTATTACGGCTGTTTGCCACGCCCAGGAACCCGATACTTTCAAGGTCACTTCCGACACTGTCTCTGTAATCGACACCGCCTTTGCGCAGACGGACACCACCAACTTCATTAAAAAAGATACACTCACCATTATCGGTGTCGGTGATATCATGATGGGCACAAGTTATCCTGAAGATAAATTACCACCCGAAGACGGCGCGTTCCTGTTGCGTGCCGTGGAGCCTGTGCTTCGTGACGCTGATGTAACCTTTGGGAACCTGGAAGGTACTCTGCTCGATGCCGGCGGAACACCCAAGACGTGCAAAGATCCCAAAGTCTGCTATGTCTTTCGCACGCCCACACGCTATGTAGGCCACCTGATCCGGGCAGGATTCGATATGATGAGCCTGGCCAATAATCACGCGGGTGATTTTGGTGAAGCGGGGCGCCTCAGCAGTATGAAAACACTGGAAGTAGCGGGTATTGTGCACGCCGGGCAGATAACCCACCCGACCGCCCTTTTTACGAAAGACAGCATCACCTATGGCCTTGCGGCGTTTGCCCCGAACAGCAACTGTGTCAGTCTCAATGACCTGGAAGGCGCACGCGCGATCGTTGCGCACCTCGATTCCATAGCCGACGTCGTGATCGTGTCGTTTCACGGCGGTGCGGAAGGCGCACAGTATCAGAATGTCCCGCGGGCAACGGAATTGTACTACGGTGAGAACCGCGGCAATGTGTACAAGTTTTCGCATATGCTGATCGATGCCGGCGCCGACATTATATTCGGTCACGGCCCGCATGTCACACGTGCGGTCGAAGTCTACAACGACCGGTTCATTGCGTACAGTCTGGGCAACTTTTGTACCCATCGCGGCATCAGCGTAAATGGTGTCAACGGGCTGGCACCGATCGTAAAAGTTTTTACGGACAGGCAGGGAAAATTCTTTAAAGCGCAGATCACGCCTACCTACCAGACCTACGCGGAAGGGGTAGTTATTGATCCGCAAAAACAGGTGATCAAAAAGATCCAGGAATTGACGAAAAAAGATTTTCCGGAATGCCCGATCCGGATTGATGATAATGGTTTAATTACTTATCTTGCTCAGTAACATGGCGTATAAAGAAAAGGAGATCGAAAAGCTTTACTTCTCTATCGGGGAAGTAGCTGAAATATTTAACGTTGCCCCTTCTCTCATTCGTTTTTGGGAATCCGAATTCGATATTATCAAGCCTAAAAAGAACAGAAAAGGCAATCGACAGTTTACCCGCGAAGACATCGACAATGTCCGTACCATTTATCACCTCGTGAAGGAAAAAGGTTTCACTTTACAGGGCGCAAAAGAAATGCTTCGCAACGATTCAGAAGCCGTACGCGATAAAATGGAAATGATCGAATCCCTGAAGCGTGTAAAAAGCTTTCTGCTGCAGCTCCGGGAAAAAATGCATTGATCAGGTCCCGCTAAGGTACAGCCGGTGTTCACATCGGCTTTTTTGTGTCAGGTATTATTCAACGTTGTGTCAATGGATCAAAACAAGATCGCGCAGCTGGCGCTGCACTTTATTCCGGGTATCGGTGACTATACCGTCCGGCAACTGATCAGTTACTGTGGCGATGCCGAAAAAGTATTTCGTACGCCGAAAGGCAGACTCCTTAAAATTCCCGGCATCGGCGACGTGATTGCCGAATCCATCCGCACGGGAGGATTATATAAAGAAGCCGAAAGGGAAATAAAAAAGGCGGAGAAGGAAGGTACCACGCTACTTTTCTTTACCGACAAAGAATATCCCACCCGCTTAAAACAGATCCCCGATGCGCCCTCCCTCCTGTATGTGAAAGGAAACGCCGATTATGAAAACCCCAAAACCGTCGGCATAGTCGGCACGCGTAAAGCAACGGACTATGGGAAAGCATGTGTCGAAGAACTGATTGAGGGCCTCAAGCCCCACGGCGCGCTGGTGATCAGCGGACTTGCCTATGGCATCGATATTCAGGCGCACAAACAGGCTTTGCGTAACGGTCTTCCAACGGTGGGTGTAATGGGCAGTGGAATCGACGTGATCTACCCCGCCGCGCATAAGGACGTCGCAAAAAAAATGCTGGCTCATGGTGGTCTCATGACCGAGAACCGTTTCGGCGCCGTGCCGGACGCCCATAATTTTCCCGCCAGAAACCGCATCATTGCCGGGTTATCCGATGCACTCGTCGTGGTGGAAGCTGCGGAAAAAGGTGGTGCCCTGATCACCGCAGAGATCGCCAACTCATATAACAAAGATATCTTCGCCTTCCCGGGAAACATCGGCCAAAGCTACTCTGAAGGGTGCAACAACCTGATCAAAAATCACAAGGCGTACCTCATCACCGGGGTGAAGGACTTGGAGTACCTGATGAACTGGGACCTGCAAAGCCCGCGTGTGAAAACTCAGAAGCTTTCCCTTGACACCTTCGAACCGGAAGAACGCACGGTACTGGAAGTCCTTTTCTCCAACAACAACAAACTGATGATCGACGAGATCAGCTGGAAAAGCACGATCCCCGTCAGTCAGCTTGCATCAATACTTTTAGGTCTGGAGTTTAAAGGTGTTGTGTCTTCACTGCCGGGTAAAATTTATAAGATTGCTTCTGGTAAATAGGCACTAGGCATTGGGAATTAGGCATTGGGGGTTGCTTTAGGATTGGAGTGTTAGGTAGTGGCCTTGCGGCTTGGGCCTTGGTAAAATGCACAAATGATCGCGGTCGTTGGGCTGTGTCTGAACCAGCAGAAGCAAGGAGCAAGTATCCGCTGTCAAAAGTTGTTTGAAATTTGGGGCAGCGATAAAGGTCCGAATACCCCTATTCATTTCACACAAACGCCAGAAGCCAGTACAAGAAGCCTCTTTCAATCACTTAAAACTTCCAAACCCGCAGCATGCAGATCATGGCTCGCAGGAATCAATAAGTACCATCGTTGTCCTGTGTTTTTTGATTACACTTTTCCTGGATGGTTTCGTAGGCCTTCAGGTCGCCGAGTTCGCCGGCTTTGCTCAGGTCGAGGCACCCGTTCTTCATGTCGCCGAAATTGATGCGAAGGATGCCACGCATGTAGTAGGCGTCGACGTTTTTGGGATTGATGGTAAGAATTTTTGAACAGTCGTTGATTGCGTCCTCGTAGGCGAGCAGAAACTGCTTGGCTTTGCCGCGGTTAAAATATGCTTCAATATAATTTTCATTGATGCGGATGGCGGAGGAATAATCGTCGATGGCGCCGTAATAATCCTGCAACTTCATCTTTACATTTCCACGGGCATAAAAAGCGTCAGCAAATTTGGCGTTCTTTTCAATGGAGAGGTTGTAATCTTTCATCGCACCATGACGGTCGTCAAACTTTTCCTTGATGTTACCTCTCAAATAGTACGCAGCCGCGAAGTTCGGGTCGATTTCGATAGCCTTGTTGACATTCAACAGTGCTTCCATGAACTCGTTCTTCTCATATAATTCACGTCCCTTCTGGGTATACTCCTTTGCGGACTGCGCGAATGCGACACCGGTAATCAGTAAGAAGCCGGCAAAAAGAAATACCTTGTTCATAGTAGCGAGTTTGAACAAAGTTAACCGATTCGGTCACCCGGTTCGGCAGGAAGTAATATTTTCAATGCTTTGGGAAGATTTCATCCGCCAGGGCCAGTGCATTTTCAAACGCGGCATTGTCAAGGGCAAGGGCAATCCCTTTTTTTTCCAGGTAATGGACAATGGTTTCCGTGGCGAGGTTTCCTACGAGATCATCTTTTGCCATGGGACAACCGCCAAATCCGCGAATCGCGCCATCAAAACGCCGGCAGCCGCTGGTAAAAGCCGCGTCGATCTTTTCCAGAGCGTTCAGGGGATTGGAATGAAGATGGGCGCCTAGCGCAACCGATGGATAGTGTTTCGTCAGCGTTAAAAATAACGCGCGGATATCTTCGGGCTCCGCCGTTCCGACAGTGTCCGCCAGCGAAATTACGTCCGACCCGAGGGTGACAAGGATGTCGACAAACTGTCCGACCAGGTCGGGATGGTAAGGATCACCATAGGGATTGCCGAAGCCCATGCTGATGTAGGTGACCAGTCTCTTGTTTTTCCTGGCGCAGATATTCTGGATCGCTTCGATGGTATTCAGCGCTTCGGTAATGGATTTGTTTGTATTCTTCAACTGAAACGTTTCGGAGATGGAAAGTGGAAACCCAAGGTATGCAATGGACTCATGCACGGAAGCTTCTTCCGCCCCCCGGGTGTTGGCAACGATAGCCAGTAATTTTGATTTGCCTTTCCCTGTATCGAGCTGTTGAAGTACTTCGGCGGTGTCGCGCATCTGTGGGATAGCTTTCGGCGAAACGAAACTTCCAAAGTCGATCGTATCAAAACCAACCTGCAGCAACTGGTTGATATAGCGGACCTTATCAGCGGTGGGGATGAACGCGGACAGACCCTGCATGGCGTCGCGCGGGCATTCGATGATCTTCATGCCCCAAATAACAAATAAGTCCGGTGATTTATTTAAAATCCTCCCGAAATCCGGAAGGGGCTTCACATTTCCGATAATTTTTGCAGGATTGACTAAAAAAAGCGGAAATAACCCCGGCGGCAAACTATTTGAACCTCATTATGCGATAGTTTACCATCAAATTTTATATTTGCACTTCCAATTTTGGAAAGGTTTGATTTTTAGACGGAAATGGGGTTTCTCTTTGTTCTGTCTAAGTGCGGACGAACGGCCAGGTTGGATGAAATGATACCCGTAAAACGGTACCTTGTAAACAGAAAGCAAGAACAAAAGCAGGATAAAGATATTGGAGAGGTGGGTGAGTGGCTGAAACCAGCAGTTTGCTAAACTGCGGTACTGGGCAACCGGTACCGGGGGTTCGAATCCCCCCCTCTCCGCTGAAATTCTAGGGATCTGGAACCCGTACTAACGAAGCAGCCATGTTTGATTTTGAAAAGCTGGAAGTGTACCAGATCGCAAAAAGTTTGGTGACTGATTCACTGAAGGTGATTTACTCAAACGACAAGCTCGATCCATACATCAGGGACCAGTGGAAAGTCGCCAGCATGAATATTCTGCTGAACCTGGCGGAGGGTACGGGCCGGATGACTTCGACGGACAAGAAGCATTACATTACGGTTGCCCGGAGCGCTGTATTTGAATGTGTAGCCATTCTCCAGATACTGGGCGACCTTGGTTCACTCCCGTTGGCGCAGGCCCAGGATCTTTACGAGCGCTACGAGAAAGTTTCGAAGATGCTACTGGGCATGTATCGAAGTCATTCAGAATGAAATTGGTCCGATAGCTCAACTGGATAGAGCATCAGCCTTCTAAGCTGACGGTTCGGGGTTCGAGTCCCTGTCGGATCACTGATATTAAGGCAATGAACGGAGCCTAAATCATATTTTCGCTGCTTTTTCGTGCATCATCAGCACATATAATCTCAGTCCGTTCGGTTCACTCGTTCTGTGTGTCGACTATTTTCTTGTAACTTGCGGTATGAACAAAGCCAGGATCACATCGCCCGCGGCTATGCGCGAAGACCAGGTAAAGGAAGACATAGCGATGACACCTTCAGAGCGTCTCGACCTGGCTTTTCAAATAACTGACTTCGCGAACGAAATTTGTGCCAATCCAGGGAATGTAAAGGATAAATCGTCGTCCGTTCACTGGATTGATGTGGGTAAAATTCCCTCGTGATCATGATGAAAGAGACATTCCTTGGCGTCTGTACTTTATTAAATAAGCATAAGGTAGAGTACATGGTTATCGGCGGCGTGGCTGTTATCTATCACGGTTATACACGTGCAACAGCTGACATTGATTTCTGGTACAGACCTTCACTCGATAATTTTCATAAGATTGTGAGAGCCTTGAAGGAATATGGCATTGATGTTTCGGAACTGGAAGATCTTGTTTTTGACCCCCAAACAACCTTTATACGCTTACCGACACCTGGTGTTACAACAGAGCTTTTGCCTGCCATTGCTGGAAACTTATCGTTTAAAGATGCGAGGGAAAGAGCAGAAATTTTTGAACTCGACGGTGTGACGATCCCTGTCATTGCATATCCCGATCTTATTATAAATAAGAAAACAACCAATCGTTTAAAAGATCAATCGGATGTCGAAGAACTGACTAAGCGAAAAGGCGAATCCGGGCAGCCTAAATAATTTCTTTGCCTGAGTTGCAATTCCCTATCCTAGTCATGTTCAAAGGAGCATCAGTCTTTTAGGCTGACGGTTCGGGGTTCAAGTCCCTGTCGGATCACGCGACATTTTCAGGCTCCGAACTTTTAGCCGGAACGCCTGATCTCACCGTTTCTTCTCAATGTAAACCGTTACCTACAACCCACGCCTGAAACCCGGTTCATCAACTGATAAATAGTCTAGTCGGAAACCATTCCATCACAGCCGCGTTAAAGCCCTGTTAATAACCACCACATTATGTCAAATTCCCGGCAGGCTTCCCACTCATTCACACGGCTTTTAAATGCTGCGCAGGAAAAAGCCAGTCAGTATACGGTCTACCGGGCTGAAGATGATGAGGAGAAAGTGCTGAGCAGCCTGTACATTGTCGAACAAATATTCCCCGACCAGGCACTGATGCTTTGCTCTACCTCGCATCCACGGTTGAGTTATGTCAGCAAAAATTGCCTGGCCGTGCTGGGGTATTCCGACCGGGAGTTTGCATCGAAGTCAATACAGGATTTTTTCAATCTCGTACACCCCGACGATGTGGAAGGGGTCCAGCGCTGTTTTGAATTCATCAATGCATCAGAGCCCTATGATCCCGAAACAAACCGGTTTATACTCTACTACCGGATCAGAAACAAAGAAGGCGAATACGTGCATCTGAAAGACGAGAAACTGGCAGTCAAAACCGCGGGTAGCCAGTACGTGTATTTTACTTTGTTCAGAAACGTCGCGGAAGAACAGCAGTTCACACAGGTAAAAATGGACATCATCCGCCTGCTGAAAGGAAAGTATTTAAAAGTCCATACCTATTATCCACGGCAGCCGGAGAGGTTAATGACGCCTCGCCAGCACGATATTGCAGACCTCATCGTCCGCGGATTTTCCAATCCACAGATCGCGAAGCGTCTTAACCTGAGCATCAATACGGTTAAAAACCACAAACAACATCTCTTCAAAAAGATAAACGTTCGCAACAGCATGGAGCTCGCCCATTTTGCCCGCACGATGATGGCGGATTAGGCTTTGTACGCATGCCCTGAATCTCTTCGAACCATCATTATCAATACGACCACGACCTGAGCCGATTCCAGAAATACCCTGCCCCAGTTGGTATCGGTAATTTTCTGCATCAGCGCTACGTCCTTTCCGTTGGCGAGCGCGATGTTCCGGCGCGCCTGAAAGAAAATGGTCGAGAACAAATCGAGCACCAGGCATACGAGTGAAAGGACAAGTAAATTTTTTGATACCCGCTCCGGCCTGAACCACAGTAACAGCGCATTGAGCAGGACGATGATCAAAAAAGGAATAACGCTGATGGGATAAATCGCGGACTCAAGCAGTTTGTGATACGCTATGAATTCGTTTTCGCCCACCAGGAATCGCGATGGATACAACAGGAAATAATCCATCATAGCCGTGCCATAACTGTAAAAAGAAATTGCACAAAAAAACTGAAACAGGAGGTTGATATGATTTTTAGTCAACATGTTTTTTCACTTTAAAACGTTTTGGGCGTTGTCGCACACTGTTATTTACGCGGGGGCTGGATACTTAAAGTCAGCATGACAAAGACGGTGATAACCTGGAAGAAAAACGGAATCACCCGGATCCAGTCCGT
Organism: Ohtaekwangia sp.; assembly: GCA_035628815.1. Lineage (GTDB taxonomy): Bacteria > Bacteroidota > Bacteroidia > Cytophagales > Cyclobacteriaceae > Ohtaekwangia. The sequence goes on from DASPJC010000348.1 coordinate 17,725, forward strand.
TATAATAAGCTTTTCCAGCAAGTCCTCATCTTTACCCGTACTTAAGGCGACCTGAATCGGAATCTGTATAAACGCCGATGACAACCAGGGAATAATGGTACATGTCAGGGCTATCCAAACCAACCGTCGCGGGACCGCTACCGGGCGATGCCACAACATCAATACTGTGAACAGCGTCATGATCAGCAACGGAAGAACGAAAACGATCCGTGTCCGGGTGCCAGCCACGTTGTGAAAGGCTGCAAACTCTTCCGGCCCCACGTCGGATACATGGCAAAACTGTCCATCATGCCGGCGCCGAAACCATAAAAAAGCAAGGGCAAAAAACAAAGGTGTGAGCCAGCGTCCGTGTTTTGAGGTGTAGTGTTGCATTGTGTTTATTTTTTTTAAGCAAAAAACGCGACGTAGGAAGCCCGGTGAAATAGTACTATGGGACTAACTTTCCGGGTTGGCAGGATCCTGATTTCGATTACTGACATAGGGCTGTCACAGTCCATTTGTATTTTTGTAGCACATTAAACTTTACCGCTATGCAAACCGATCACAAATCCAACTACAAAACCGTCATCAAAGCACCCGTTGAAAAAGTATGGGAAGCCCTCACCCGGCCGGAGATCGTCAAACAGTATTTTTTCGGATCCAATATGGTAACAGACTGGAAAGTTGGCAGCCCGCTTTATTTCAGGGGCGAGTATGAAGGAAAGTCGTACGAAGACAAGGGCATCGTAAAAGAATACACCCCGAACAAATCCCTTACCTTCACCTACCTCAGCAGCTGGAACAACCTACCGGATAAACCGGAAAACTACCTGCTGGTCTCGTATGCGGTGAAGGCTGTGCCGGAAGGCACCGAACTTACCATCACGCAGACCAACTATGATGCGGAGAAAGCTAAACACTCTGAAGATAATTGGACGTCGGTTATCGATGGGCTGAAGCAGATCGTGGAAAAGTAGAGGCCTCTCCCTGACGCTCGCGATAAAGGGAGCGGCGTGCTCTATGGAAAAGGACACGGCGTGAAAGCATCTTTTTTACGGATTACAGCGCACGAAAGATCCTTCGCTCGCTGCTTGCTAATGCTCAAGCCCGGCTCAGGATTCATTAACAGGTTCCTTGTGCTGTCAGTTGTATTTTATTCGCGACTGCCTTTAAGATGACCTTCAATAACTTCTATCTCCGTCACGCCGACGGGCTTACTGCCGCGGGTAAAATGTAAACGCAAGCGTGAAGTAGTGAGGGTATCAAAGGACAGAACATTAACCGTGTTACCGGTAAAGGTTCGGAATGACGGGCCTGGTACAGCCTGCCACGCTCCTTCCGAATAATATTCGAGCCGGACTTCTTCCGGAAGCGCGAGCTGGTTATTGTCGGCGATACAATAAAGTTTAACGGCGCTGATAGGCCTGGGCGTTCCGAAATCCAGTGCATACCAATCGGTCGTTGCGTCCGAACCCTCCGTTGTCCATTGATTGGTGATCTCGCGA
>DASPJC010000349.1:0-7531 GCA_035628815.1 Ohtaekwangia sp.
TGGAAAACGAACTGAAACTCGTGATGTTGCTGTCCCGGATCGGTTGGGCGCGCGAACAGGAGGAGGCGATAATAAGAAATGATATGGCCTGAAGGCCGGTGCTGGATAAAAATCTGGCTGGCATATGCGGTTTTATGTTCAAATCCACTACAGACAGAAGAGAAGTTACACTTGCCAACCCGCGACCGGACTTCAGTTCTGGAGCTGTCAAAGGATAAATTTTGATGCCATTGGGCTTTGACTTGAAAAAACAGTTTATCCTCCGCTGAATGCATTCTCTGCAAAAAAAAGTGGCCGTATTTCGCGGGATAGGAGAAAGTGCTGGTGCTGCTTCTCCACAGGTAAAAAAAGAAGGGCGGTCTTCAGACCGCCCTTTTCGTAAAGCCAACGAAGACGTACTACCGGTTGAAGGTAGTAACGGCGTCTTCTTCATCTTCAGCGGTAAGGGTGCCTTTGAAGGTTTTAATATCGCTGCCATTCTGAACCACGACATTGTAATTCACGGCGCCGGCGCCATCGTTTGAATAGTAATGTACTTTTACCTGGTATTGTCCGGATAACGGCGATGACGCGTCGTCATAAAAGATATTTTCAGGACCGAAGCCGATGGTATTGTCGTAATCGAGATACCCGCCGGTTTCGGAGATTGTATTGGTGTAGTCGATCTGATTTCCGTCGGGCTCGATCAGCCACAGGTCCACATCAGAATCATCCTTATCCCATGTCAGCGTGATGGTAACCTTACCGGTACCCGTAGCTACCGCTTTGAAAGTTACTTGTTTGGGAGGTGACCAGAAGTTGAGGTTGGTGAAATCAGCGGTCTGGCCCTGGAGCGGCATGGTAAAAGTCTGAACCGTCGCCGGCGCATCGAACGATTCCTGGAAAGGCTTTGCGTTGAGTCTTACCGAGAGATCGATGGCAGACAGCTGCCTTCTTCCCGCCGTGATGTCGGCGATCGGAATCTGGAAGTACTCATCCGTACCGTTGATTTTGATAAAGATGTAACCCTCTTCCGAAGCGGTTTGCGCCACGAAATCAAAGTCGGAGTTCGGTGTTACGATTACGGTCGTCGTCTGGATATCGAGATCCTGACCGTATTGCCCGCCGCCGTTCGACGGATAAGGTATGTCACCGGATTTGCGTTCAGCACCTTCAATTACCAGGGCCGCACTAAGCGACGCGGGATCAGTCACCGCAACTTTGCCCGGCTTGGCATCATCATCCTTGCTACAGGAGATTAAAAGCGAAAAAGAAAAAAGACTCAAAAACAGACAGATTTTTTTCATCATTGTGCGTTTCGTTTAGGATTAGAATTAAAACCAGCGTCAAAAATCCGGCAATTCGGAAGAAGCATCAATAACCCGATTTCAGTATTTACACCGTGCAATGGTATGGATATACCACTTTTTCGCCATCCTGTGCTGCGTGTAATAAATACGGAATTTGGGTAGTTGTTTCGTGGTGGGTGGGGCTATACATTTGCCTTTTATGATCAAGCTGACCATCATCGATGACAATGTAAAGCTGGCGCGGGAGTTAAAACGGGAATTAAATGAATTTCCCGACATCGCCTGGATCAATTTGTCAGATAGCGGGGTCAGCTACGCCAATAGTCTTCACACTCTGCCGGCAGACCAGGTGCCCGATTGTATCCTGATGGACATCTCCATGAAGCGTGCCGATGAAGGTATTATTGCCACGCAGTTATTGCATGAACAGAACGACCGCATCAAGGTTGTAATGTTCACGATTTCAGATGACGATGAGCGGATCTTCGAAGCCTTTAAAGCAGGCGCCGTCGGGTACCTGCTCAAAAATGAAAAACCTTCTTTTATCTACAAGACGATTGTGGATGTCCTTCATGGCGGCGCGCTGATGTCGCCCGGCATCGCCCTGAAAACGATCCGCCTGCTCACCGATAGCGATACGGGAATAACGGTAGCAAAAAAAAATATAGAAGAAAGCAACCTCACCGAACGCGAACTGGAGGTACTTCGGTTTATTGCGCGTGGCTACACGTATCAGAATATTGCGGATCAGTTGTTCATCAGCGTACAAACGATCAAAAAGCATATGACGAACATTTTCCGGAAGCTCCAGGTCAGGAACAAGATCGAAGCTGTTAACAAGACAAGGGAATTTCTATAGCCATCAGGTGACCCCATAAAGCTGTCAGCGGATTGGAAAGTTCACCTGTACCGTTGTGCCTTTCCCGGGTGTCGAGTCCAATGAAAATGCCGCACCAATGTCGTCAGCCCTTCGCCGCATATTGCGCAAGCCATAGCTGTCCTCGTCAATGTTATTATGAACATTGAACCCGCCGCCATTATCGGTTATTTCCAGCTGCACCGTATCGCCCCGGCGGCGAAAAGTCACCTTGATCTCTGTTGCGCTACTATGCTTGATACTGTTATGCACACATTCCTGGACAATGCGAAACAGGTTGACTGTCTGCGTCGGATTGAAGGTCAGGGAACTTAACGCCGGATCAACTTCTACCCGCAACGCCGCTTTCAGATTGCTGCTGAATTGCCAGAGCATGTTAAGGACTTTTTGTTCCAGTTCATCCATCGAAATGACATCCTTATTCATGGCCCAGATGGTATCCCGCAGCTGGATCATGGTCAGATCCAATCCCTCCTGCAACGGCTGCGTTAGGGCAGGACGGTCTACTTCGCGGATCAGGCGGTTAAGTCCCAGTGAAACCGACGTGAGCTGGGCGCCGATATTATCATGTAACTCCAGCGCTATCCGTTCTCGTTGCAGTCGCAGCTTCAATTGCAACTCAAATTCCTTCAGTTTTTTCTGTTGAAAGGATTTCATTCGGAAATAGAAGAAAAGTCCGATGGGAACGCACGACGCAATCACCAGGAATATTAAAAACCATCTGGTCTCCCACCACGGCGGAAGAATTGTAAAACGATTGGGGAAAGTTGCGTTCTTCCACTGCACATTATCCACCGAGTACGCGACATCGACAGTATAGTTCTGCGGCGATAATGAATAAAACTCGATCTGGTTGCGGCCTGCGGAATTCCACACATCATCCCGACCTGTGTTCAGCTTGTGCTTAACACGGATATCGCGGTTGTTGAAAGAGATGAATCCGAACGTGAGCTTGATATTATTCTCATTAAATCGGAACCTGTTTGAACGAAGCGGATCGACCGGTCTGTCATTAACCTTAAAAGCGCTGAAATAAAACAAAGGGTCCCTGTTTGCGAATACGGTCTTCCCTTCCGGGACAACAGAATATCCCGCTTCGGCCAACGCCCACCACTCACCTTGCGCCGGCGCAATGAAATTAATCTTGTCATGAATTAATCCGCTGGCCTTGCTCACGTAATCGTATCTGACGTGTCCCTGCCGCAACGCATTAACGTCAGTCTTCAGCAACCCCTTTTCCGACGCCATCCAGAGTGCTGAAGGTGTTTTTATAAATGCATAAATGTTCTGAACGACAAAAGCCGTCAACGCCTTTACCCGTTCATTTTTGAGGTGAAACAATCCGTTGCCCGCCGTAGCGATCAGCAGATGATCCCGATCAATGGTGGTGATATCGGATACTTTATATTCGTGCAGCATCGGGATTTCATTTGTTTTTTCCAGCAGCGTGTCGGCGGCATAAAGCCCGGTGACGCCCGCAATAAAGACGCGCGCTTTCTCGACGTAGATATGGCGTCCCCAAAAACCGATTTGTTTTCTCAAGCGTACGTTGCCACGACCATCCAACTTGTACACAAAAAAGCGGCTGACAGCCCAGGTAAAGCCATTATCATCCCTGAAAAAATCCTTGACGCCCTTGATGTCCGGATAGGATCGCTGCGGCCTGCCATGGGTGTCCGTTACTATTGTGCCGGCGACCGTCGAGACCCACAAACTACCCTTTGCAGTGTGCAGGGACAGAACGTTATGCGAAAAATTTCGGCTCCACACCAGTCGCTTTGTACGTTGATCAATAGCCGACACGTTGCCGAGGTAATCACCGGTGAACACCATTTTATCATCCCAGGCCACGCTGCTGATCTTTGCATCCGTGGGGAAGTTGTAATTCGCGACGTTGAGGTTTGGAAAATAATAAACGCCCTTGTCCAGCGTCGAAAACCAGTACCCGCCTTCGGTATCCTGCGCGATGCCGGATACCGACCGGTTCCGGAGTGCGTCAAGGTTTTGCGGATCATGGAAGTCCGGGGTTGTAAAGCGGTGGACGCCGCGATTCAGGTATCCTACCCACAGCGTATTGTCGCTGTCCAGGCCGAGCGAAATGATCGGATAGTCGCTGACAAAAACGTTCTCGACAGATGCACCGTTGTACCGGAATATATTCCTGTTAATGGCCACGTACAGGTCGCCATTCCAGAACGTGTGGTTCAGCACGGTGTTGTGCTGCGCTTTGTCGGCTATCCGGATCGGAAATGCTTTTCCGTTGACCTGCATCGATTTGATGTCGGAGGCCCTGCCCGTATAACCCACAACACAGTTTGCACCGTCAATGGATTGGATGAACAGCGTGTTGGTCGGCTGCGTAAATGCCTCCATGTGCCCGGATGAATCGACCTTATAGATACCACCCCCTCCGGAAGTACCAATCCAGAGCTGGCCGATGCTATCCCTTACGATGGCGCTCAGCAATGAACCGCCCATGATATGTCGTAGCGAGTCGTTGAATGGGTAAGGGCTGATCGCGTCGTTTGCATAAGTGGCAATCCGCCCTGAGAACGTACGGAACCATACCGCGCTTGTTGCGTCCTGGTGAAATCCGAAAACCACCTGATCAGGCAGTCCGCCCGAACGGTTAAATGTCCGGAAGACCTCGCCGTCATATCGTACAGCGCCATGATCGGTTGCAAACCACATAAAGCCTTGTGCATCCTGGAAAACGTTGTACACCTCCGAACTGGGTAGCCCGTTCTGGTCGTCGAATACCCTGAATGCAGGATGTTGTGCAGTGGCGGAATGGGTCGCTGCGTTGAAAACAATGATGAGAAGCCACCGTCCCGGCCAGGATTTAAAAAAAAGGTTCACGGTTACAGGTTATAACGCTTAGGCTACTGCTTCGGAGAGGGACCTTTGGAAGAACTCACTGCTATTATAGCCAAAAACATTCACAATGAAAAGTTTACAGACGCGAGAACAAGGCCTATGGGTCAGTGCGGCGTGACACGATGTATCGGATAAGCTATACGCAGGAACCAATGAAAATAAAAAAGGTTACCGTGAACGATAACCTTTTTGTTATTGAAAGCGCGAATTACATCTTTTTGACGATCTCCTGCGCGAATTCGGAACACTTCAGCAGCGTTGCGCCTTCCATCAAACGGTGGAAATCGTAGGTTACCCGCTTACCGGAAATAGCGCCTTCTAATCCTTTAATGATCAGATCGGCCGCTTCCTGCCAGCCCATATACTCCAGCATCATCACGCCCGAAAGAATGAGCGACCCGGGATTTACTTTGTCCTGTCCGGCGTACTTCGGCGCCGTACCATGCGTCGCTTCGAAAATAGCATGACCTGTCATGTAGTTTATATTGCCACCGGGTGCAATACCGATGCCGCCAACGATAGCCGCAAGCGCATCAGAAATATAATCGCCATTCAGGTTCAACGTCGCGACGACGGAATATTCATCGGGCCGCAGCAGGATCTGCTGGAGGAATGCATCGGCAATGGCATCCTTGATGACCAGCTTATGACCACCTTTTTCAATGACCTGCCACGGGCCGCCATCGAGGTCGACGGCACCAAACTCGCGTTTCGCGATGGCATATCCCCAATCGCGAAACCCGCCCTCGGTGAACTTCATGATATTCCCTTTGTGCACCAGTGTCAGGCTAGGCTTCTTCTGCGCGATGGCGTATTCGATCGCCGACCGCACCAGTCGTTCCGTACCTTCCACTGAAACCGGCTTGATACCGATCCCTGAAGTTTGCGGAAAGCGTATCTTTTTATAAAGCTTCGGATAATTGTCTTCAAACAGCTTGAGGAATTTTTTGTTTTCTTCACTCCCCTGCTGAAACTCGATCCCTGCATAGATATCTTCCGTATTCTCGCGGAAAATGACCATGTCCGTCTTGTGCGGCTCCTTCACCGGTGAAGGTACGCCTTTGAACCAGCGCACCGGGCGAACACAGGCGTACAGGTCCAGTTCCTGGCGCAACGCTACGTTCAGGGAGCGGATTCCGCCACCAACGGGTGTGGTCAGCGGTCCTTTTATACCAACCAGATATTCTTTAAAAACAGTGAGCGTTTCCTCCGGCATCCAGTTGCCGGTCTTGTTAAAGGCCTTTTCACCGGCAAGAACTTCCTTCCAGGTGATTTTCCGCTTGCCGCCATAGGCCTTCTCGATAGCTTTGTCGAAAACGAGTTGGGATGCTGGCCAGATATCCACACCGGTACCGTCACCCTCGATAAAAGGGATTGTCGGGTTGTCCGGAACATTCAATTTACCATTGCCAATGGTGACTTTCTGATCGCTCATGCTGCTTGTTTTTTAATGATTTAGCGTTTTTAGTGCCATTTAAGGACAGGGGTCCATTTGGGCGCGGAAAATTAAAAAATTAAGGTCAGAAATGAAGATATTTTTACACTGGATCGTTTATTGAAGGAAACCGCGTTATGAAATCACCCATTTTATTGTTCCTGCTATTCTTTCTGACGGCGTCTGGCTACCGGCCTGTAACAACGGAGGAGACAATCTGTATCAGCACCGAAGAACAAAAGCTATACGATCTGATCATGGCCTATCGCAAAAGCAAAAAGCTGCCCCCGATTCCGCTTTCAGCAAAACTGACCAAAGTTGCTCAAACCCACGCCCGCGACCTTTCCGAGCACTATCAATTCAACCCGGAAAAGAACGACTGTAATCCGCACAGCTGGTCCGACAAGGGGGCATGGACAAGCTGTTGCTATACGAACGACCATAAGGAAGCAGCCTGTATGTGGCACAAACCGGAAGAGATCGCCGGCTATCCGTCATATGGGTACGAGATCGCCTACTACAGCTCTGCGGGTGCAAATGCGCAGGAAGGTTTGGACGGATGGAAGATAAGCCCGGGACACAATCCACTGATCATCAACAGCGGAACATGGGCGAAGGTGAAATGGAATGCGATCGGCATTGGTATTTACAAAGAGTATGGCCTCGTTTGGTTCGGCGAGTTGGTCGACGATACCGAAATTACACGATGTCGCTAGCCGGCTTCAACGCCAGGCGGTACGCATCCTTGTAGTGCCTGATCAGGTTTTCCCAGTCAAAAATGGAAGAGTTATTCTCCACGTTGTTCCGCTGCATGATGCGTTCACGGCGGGTTTGTGTCAGAAACTGATACATCACCCCCGCCAGCTGATTGGCGGACCAGTCGAAGGTACGTTTGCCACGCTCGATTACGTGCAATCCATATGCTTCATGGTCAGGAATATGATGGAGAATGTAATCACCAAAACCCGACAGGTCGCTGGTAATCGAAGGAACCGCACTGGCCATGCACTCGAGTGGCGTATAGCCCCAGGGTTCATAATAGCTGGGAAATAC
>DASPJC010000350.1:0-6719 GCA_035628815.1 Ohtaekwangia sp.
AAGATCGACGTACGACCGGCGCCCGGAAATGATGAAAGAGCTTTTATCCTTTTTGATGGGGCCTTCCACGGCAATCCTGCTGGCCAGCGACCCGATCCCGCCAGTCACACCGTAATTTTTATTATTGCCGTCTTTAGTACGCACATCGAGGATGGATGACAGACGCCCGCCGAAACGCGACGGTATACCACCCTTGTACAGTTCGGAGTCTTTAATGACATCGGCGTTAAATACGGAGAAAAGGCCGAACAAGTGGGACGGGTCGTACACGGGCGCTTCGTCGATCAGGATAAGGTTCTGGTCGGCACTGCCGCCCCGCACAAAAAAAGCCGACGTGCCCTCACCGGCCGAAATCACACCTGGCATCATCTGAATGTTTTTAATGATGTCCACCTCACCGAAAAGCGCCGGCAGTTTTTTGAGACGGGCAATATCAACCGAGTTACGGCTCATCTGCACGTCGGCAACATTTTCATCTTCCCTTCTTTCGGTTATCACCACCTCTTCCATCACCGTGGATGCCACCGCCAGGCTGATGTTACGGGATACATTGGCGTTCAGGCTGATCGTATCAACCTGCGTTTGATAGCCCAGGTAACTGTATTGAACTTCATACACACCCTCAGGAATCGTGATCGCGTAAAATCCATAGGCATTGGTCACCGTGCCAGCTTTGAGCTGCGTGACATAAACAGAAACGCCGATCAGTTCTTCGCCATTCTCGGCATCGCGGATATAGCCGTTCAACGTAACTTTGTCCTGCGCGCATGCCGCAAAACCTGACATGATAAAAGTTGCAACAAATAGAAGTCTGGTCATTTTTTCTGATTGATTAACACGTCAGTGACAATTATCCGCGGCGTTGCCCCTATGGCTTGCAGAAATAAATTAACCGCGCATTATGGGGATACTGACGGATACGTGGGCAAATGGTTACCTTTGTGCTGAAAATAATTGGCAATGTTCAGGAAACTGAGAGAGCTCTATAAGGAGTACAAACCGTATGTGCGCGTTGATCTGATCATGTACGCTGTATTGATCCTGCTGATTATCCTCTATGGCATCTTCAGCATGATCTTTTGAAGGCGCCCGCCACCCGTCAATATTCCATCAAGCCCCGACCCTCGGATATGCGCGGGTCAGGAGCATAAGATTTCACGGACGTTTTCCCTGATTTTTACCGACAGCTCATCCGTTGGAAGGTCGTTGACATCGCGGCCGAAAGGATCCTCTATTTCTTCACCGATCAGCTCGACGCTGAGCAGCACAAACGACACCAGCAGTACCGTGGCGATTGTAAAGTATCCGAACGTCGTTACAAATCCGAAGGGTAGCGTGACGATATAAATGAAAATGAACTTCTTAATGAACATGGAGTACGAATAAGGAATGGGTGTGCTCTTGATCCGTTCGCAGACACCCATAAAGTCGATAAGGTCCTTCAATTCCTTGTCCAGGTTAATCAACTGGTCACCCGTGATCTTATTATCGCGATACAACTGGTTGACACGGCGGTACAACGCCGATGATATCCGGTTGGGTTTGTGTTTGGCTTCCTTTAACCAGGCGGTAAATGCCGCGTCTACCTCCTCCATTTCCGACAGCTGCACGCCGCGCCGAAGGCTCTCCTTGACTGCAAAAACAAAATTCGCGATCATTTTAGCAAAATAGTCGCGCTCTTCATGATCTTCACGACTGAGATAAGCATCCAGTTTCAGGGCCATGTTCCGGGTGCTGTTGACCAGCGCGCCCCACATCCTCCGGCCTTCCCACCACCGTTCGTACGCGGTGTTGGTACGGAATACAAGAAACAACCCCAGTACAATACCCAGCAGCGAATGGACGGTCGTCGTGCCCCGGAATTCCTCCGGCCGGAAATGAAAGTAATCCAGGATCAGGTAGCAAACCAGAAAGGTGAATATGGCCATGAATCCCAACGCAGGCAGCAGTGTCTTCAACACATGCTTGCTGTACGAATGAAAGATGAGGGCAAGCCAGGTTTTCGGATTGTACGTGATCATAAGAGGATATTACGGGGCGCAATTAAGGTGAAGAAAAAAACTTTTCCAACCTTCGCGGAAAACACCTGCCGGAACCGTTCCGAACAACCATAATAAGCGAGCATCCCGTTTCATGCGCCTGGACAAAATAAAGGAATCCCCGTATCCGTTGTCTTTGGACGATGCCGTACGGGTCAGGTCCTGCAATATATCTCGAAACCGTGTTGCGAACGATTGCAACGTATCGAGTTTTATTCTTTCTTTGATTCGCTAACTTTGATGCTTGAAAAGGTTTATGAAAAATTTCAATACCATGCGCTTTCTTCCCGCCCTGCTGTTCACACTTTCCTTCCCGTGCGTAAATGCGCAGGATTACCTCGTGACGACAAAAGGAGACACACTTGCCGGCGATATCAAACCACTGATGTTCGATACCAGCAAGAAAGTGCAGGTAACGGACGCCAGCCGGAAGAAGACCGTACTGTCTTTGTTCGAGGTCAACAGCTTCCGGCAGGACGGTGATGTTTTCAAACCGGTGAAGGGACCTGCCGGTTATACCTTCATGAAGGTGCTGAAGTCCGGATACCTTTCGCTGCTTGCCTTTCAACCCCAGGGAATGACAACGTTCGACGGGCGATACCTTTTGCTGAAAGACGGTCGCGGCGTTGAAGTACCCAACCTGTCCTTCAAAAAGACATTGAAGAATTTTTTATCCGGTTGTGAGGTGGTGGCCAACAAGATAGAAGCCGGCGATCTGGCAAAAAGGGATCTCGACCAGATCATCGACGAATATAATACATGTATTGAGGGCAACCAGACCGTTATCGACAATGCAATCGCCCAACGCGAAGTAAAGCAGGAAAAGCTTAACCCATGGCAAGCGCTGGAAAACAAGGTGAAGGCCCATGCTGATTTCGGACAAAAAGATGATGCACTGGAAATGATCGCGGAGATCAAAGCGAAGATCGCGCGTTCAGAAAAGGTTCCCAACTTCATGGTCGATGGATTGAAGAGTACCCTTCAGACCCCCGACTTTCAGCCAGAACTCGACGAGGCACTGAAGACCCTCAACTAAGCCTGGGGAAAATCTGCCGAAGACGGCCCTTCCACTTTTTTCCGGTGAGGGCCAGTACAAGGGCGCAGCATACCCACACCATCACCGCCAGCATAAACAGGTATCCGCCGTCGTGCGAACCATTTTCATTGGGAACGGAAATCCCCAGGATTGTAAGGTGCATGCCGATTGCGCCCGACATCAATCCGAGTCCCAGGGCAGCACCCATCCAGGCTGTCGCGTTCACCAGCAACAATCCGACGGCGAATATCTCAAGTATCCCGGTGCCGATTCTGCCCCACGGCTCCATTCCTATCGTGGAGAAAATATATACCGACTCTGACGATCCGCTAAATTTGAAATAAAGGGTCTGCGCCATGATCACAGCAGCGATGATCCGGGCCAACCAGTAACCGATTTTTTTCATGGTATTCATGCCGCCAAGGTATGGCTGCAGCAAAGCGCAGAATGTCATTCAGGCGACGTCTTTTGTTTTTACCAAACAACGGCATCACTGAACAAAAAGGAAACCATAAGGCTTCCTGCGTTATCAGATGGGTTTCGGGGATACAGTTACAGCGTCATTGGGGTTCCGCTATACCAGCCTGAATTAAATCCGTTGGGTGGATTTCTGATGTTTGGGAGCCTCCTTTTTAGTATACGTTGGACATGTATACTGGCTGCATGCTGAAATAAAGGATGCAAGGAGAACAAAGGCGACGATCTTTTTCATTACACAGGCTTTGGTTTCAAACAAAAATATAATTCTTTCTTTAGAAAACAAACGGCAGTAGGCCATAAAACACGCCAAAAGGGCATTTTTGGCTATTCAATCATCAAATTACATCCCCTGACGTCACTGTTATCCAGTCGGCCGAGGATCTCAAATGTTCCGTCAGCATATACCTTTCCCACATCTTCTGTCTCGATAAAGGAGGCTGTATCCCAGTTCGCGAGGTCGATGACATTAATACCGGCGGTCTGACCAAGTAACCCTTTTGTCATGGGGTCGGTGATCTCCCGGCCAATAATCCGCATCCACGGCGGCGTCTGAAACCGCAGATCTGAAAGCATGTACGCCTGCGACAGGAGCTCCGTCATGCCATACTCCGAAAAAACACGATCTATCCCCAGTTTGCGCTGCAAAACCCCGTGAAATTCCTGGCGGGTCAGTTCCCGGCGACGCCCTTTCATACCGCCGGTCTCAAACACCATACAATGGCTTAGATCGGGACTGTATTGCTCAGCCAGGTCCATCAGCGCGAACGACACGCCCCAGACAATAGTTTTTCTCCGGTCGCCTTTCAGTTTTATGACTTCCTGCAACAATTTCACCGTATCATGCAGAAAAAATGAGGAATGGGAAGAGCCGCTTTGGCGGATAAAATGCTCCATCATGGCGATCAGCGAGGAACCTTCCCGATCCAGGTAAGATGGCAGAAGCGCCAGGAAGTGGTAATCCTGCACAGGCCCGAAGAAGTGCTCAAAACATCGCTGCGCATGGTGATGATAAAATTCCAGGTCCCTGACGTGGTGCCGGCTGACTTTATCGCCCGTTGTCCCGCTGCTCGTAAAGGTGGTTTCCGGCTCCCAGGCACCGGTTTTTACCGGTTGTGATTTGAAAAAACTGATAGGCAGGAAGGGTATTTGGTCCAGGGAAGAGATCCTGCTGGTGTCAATGCCGAGGTTTTCAATAAAGGCGGCGTACACCGGATTACCAATAGCCTGGTAACGAAAGATTTCCAGTGCAATATCCTGAAAGCTTCCTGCGTTACAGTATTGTAATTTTGATGCAAAACTTTTAAAAGTACTCAAGCGTTAGTTAACTTGTCGGGGTTCAAAAATACAAATGAAAGCATTAAAGGGGGTAGGTCTATTTGCGATAGTGGCAATTGTCATCAGTTCGTGCTTCAATCCGCCTGAGTTTGCTATCGAACCACATATCGAATTTGAAAGCATCTATTTTGGCGATCACCCGGATGACAGCGAACAGGATTCGCTTGTACTCGCCATAAAATTCAAGGACGGCGATGGCGACCTGGGCCTGGATGCGAACAATCCTGAACACAATGAATTCCCGTTTAATTCGGATAATTTTTATCTCGCCAAGGACGGCGAAATAAAACCCGTGGGATTTTCCCGTCACTGGACGGATATCCCTTACTACTTTATTGATCCAGACGGTATTGAAGGCAAACTGGTCACCTACAAAATGCGCCGTACACCGGCGTACAGCTTCCTTCCGGAGTTCACCTCCTGCTCTTACCTGGCCGACACTGCGATCTTTGTGGATCAAAGGGATGTGGCCATTATCGATCCTTCGCTTCAATCCGTCGTTGACACGCTGATCAGCTCAAACCCGGAAAATCCGCCCATATATGTCCTGCGGGATACTTTCTATCTGCAATCCAATCCCAATTACAATAACATTACGGTCGATTTTCTTTTGAAGGATCCCAACGGGACAACCTTTTCCCTGTTCGACTGGGGAGGATGTGAGTCACCCTATTACGGAAGGTTCCCGGTCCTCTCCGATAAGGATGGAAGTCCGCTGGATGGCGTGTTGCGCTATTCCATCAAGTCTTCAGGCCTTAAGATCCTGTTTCTTACCAAGACCCTTAAACTTCGAATCCAGATAAAGGACCGGGGGCTGCATACCAGCAATGTTATCGAGACACCGGAATTTACGTTGCTGGATATACTTCGTTAAAGATCAATACAGGTCAGGATAGCGTCGGGGATTTACCTCGTGCATGAGGGCATAGACCTTCTCAAATACTTCTTCCGGATTCGGTTTGGAGAAATAATCGCCATCAGAAGCGTACGCCGGACGATGTTCTTTCGCAGTAATGGTCAGCGGTTTTGAATCCAGATACTGATAAGCATTCTGTACTTCCAGCACCTGCTGCATCATAAAGGAAGTGGCGCCACCAGGGATATCTTCATCGGCAAAAATAACGCGGCTGGTCTTTCTCACCGACTCCAGTATGACGTGGTTGATATCAAAAGGAAGCAGCGTTTGAACATCGATGACTTCGGCCGAAATACCGAACTGCTCCAGATCTTCAGCAGCTTCCATCACCACGCGGCACATCGAACCATAGGTCACTATAGTCACGTCAGTTCCCGTCTTTAGAACTTCCGGTACGCCCAGCGGCACCGTGAATTCCCCGACATTATCTGGAACACGTTCTTTCAGACGATAACCATTGAGACATTCGATGATCACGGCGGGGTCGTCAGAACGTAACATCGTGTTATAAAACCCGGCAGCCTGCGTCATATTCCGCGGCACCAAAATATAAATTCCACGAAGGCTGTGCAGCAGCATCCCAAGTTGTGAACCGGCATGCCAGACACCTTCCAACCGGTGTCCCCGCGTGCGGATAATCAGCGGCGCTTTCTGGCCTCCTTTGGTACGGTATTGAAGACAGGCAAGGTCGTCGGACAACGTCGCCAATGCATAAATGAAGTAGTCAAGGTATTGAATTTCGGCGATGGGCCGCAGTCCGCGCAGCGCGGCGCCTATACCCTGCCCTATGATTGTGCATTCGCGTATGCCGGTATCGGTGACACGCAACTCGCCATGCTTCGCCTGAAGGCCGGCAAACCCCTGGTTCACATCTCCTATTTTACCAACGTCTTCCCCAAAAGCTACTACCAGG
>DASPJC010000351.1:0-7353 GCA_035628815.1 Ohtaekwangia sp.
GGCGAAAAAAGCGGCGCCGGCAAAAGTCAAAAAGGCTGCCACCAGGAAGGCAAGCACGAAACCGGCAGCAAAGAAGGCGGTGAAAAAAGCGCCCAAGAAAGCTGTCAAGATCGTGAGGGGAAAGAAGAAAAGATAAAGTCAGGCCTCGCTAACCAGCGAGGCCTTTTTATTTCCTTTCGTCAGGCACCCGCCTGAACCAGTGCATATTTTATTTTGGGATTTCCCCTTACGCCGCCGTCGTTACCATGGAAATTGACAAACATCAACTTGTAAACGTTTCCATTGGCATCCCGGATCACGTAGAACCGGTCCGTTTTCACGCCAGCCGATGCCGGTGGCGAAGTGATCCGCCAGTTTGATCCGATAACATCCCGGTCACCGCTAAAAGTAACTCTACTTATATCTTGTACATCGAAGTCCTCATAGCTTACGGTGCTGGTTAATACCTCCGCGGCCGTCGTTCCGCTCAGGTGATTGATGAACACGAGATCTGAAAAACCGTAGGGCAGATTTTCAGTGGAATATATACTCCATCCCCATTGGATATCCCATTTACTTCCCGTTGGCTCCACTGCGACGGGGCCGTTATCAAACGAAACGTAGGTGAAATTTCCATTCCCGGATTTGTTTATTTCCAGGATATTGAACGTCGTCTCGTTAAGGCGCGCGTATTGCAGCGTGTAGTGGTCTCCGTTGCGCAATAGGCGGATCTTCTCAAACGCTGAGGCCTCGCTCGTTGCCCCGGTCCCACCGACCCGATTGATGACATACACTTTATTGTCACCGTCAGCAGCGGCAATGACAGGAATAGCCGTATCGTTAATATCGCCGGCTACACCATCAATCAGACCGAGATGCCCCTCTCCTAAACCAATGGCCAGGTCGGCCGGGTTGATATCGGCTGCTGAAACATCGCTGATGTCTGTCTTGTCAACCGCAATGACCGACGCGCCCGACATATTATTTATGATCACCCTGAAGTCCTCGCCGTTGAAAAAACCTAAGTCCCAGCTTGTCCTGGCAACCGCCTTTTGCACATTTGAGCTGAAATCAACGAAAACACTGTTGCCTGCGCTACTTCCCGGTTCGCTGCCGATCAGTCCATTCAAAGTCATTTCGCCACCTGCGGACAGGATCGGGGAAAAAGAAAGCTGTACCTCCGTTACATCGCCGGGAGTAGCCGGACTGGTGACCGTGCTGATCGCAAAGGTTATTTTCTCGTCTCCATCCAGGAACGCCTGGGCATTCCGAACCACTTTAAACGCCGCCTGATTGCTCCCGCCCGGGATATCGACCTGCAGTGAATTATCGATCGCCGCCGGGATGGTCGTGAAATGGTCGCCATACACCAGACCATCCGTTGCAAAGGTGATGACGATAGTAACTTCTTCCCCGACGGCCCGCGTCAGTATCAAGTTAATGTCTATTTCACCCGTGTCATCGCCCATGCCCAAAGTAGAGGCTTCAAAATTTGCGATACTATCCGGAAGGGGCGGATCGTTTTCCTGGCACCCACTAACGAAAAGCACGGTAAAAATAGTAGCCACCCACGCAAAATTTGCGTATCGATTGATTGTTCTCATAGTTGTTTATTTAGACAAATTCTATTATGCATCACCGGTCAAATTTTTTTAATGCGTAAACTGAAAATTCAAAGCGAAGAAGTAAGAGCGTCCATAGCTCATAGGCACGGCGCTCCCGGTACTGTGCGCACCGCCCGAGTTGGCAGAACTATTTTGAAGAGTGGTGATGTTGAAGATATTTTTAACACCGCCGATAAGCTCAAGGTTGGGCGTGATCTTTTTAATCAGGCTCGCATCGGCAAAGTGAAAAGACTCCTGTGCTGCCAGCCGCGTCGCGGAAACATTATCGACAGTCGCAAGCTCATAGTTCGACCGCTTACCGGTAAACTTGTAAAAGAGACTTGCGGACATTTTCGCGCGTTTGAAGCGATGCGATAATACAGTGTTCACTTCGGGTGACCATAAAATATCAAGGCTCCCGTTCTCCGCCTTCAAGGGATCTGCCACGCCGATATAAGAGAAGCCCAGCGTTGCCGTGAAAGCATTCCATGCGAAGGTGTTCTCCAGGGTCGAACCGAGCGTACGCGACCGGTATACATTGTCATAGCGGGATAACTTTCCGGTGGGCTGGCCGGGATCATTTACAGTGGCAATCACGATCTGGTTGTGAAATGTATTGTAAAATCCGCCCAAGGTTGTTTGAATCCGCAGCAAAGGTGTTGTAAACGCCTGCCACGCCAGTGAGCCGGAAAAGCTGTTGGAATATTCGGCCTTTAACGCCGGGTTGCCATCGATATCGTGACTGGCGTCGTGAAAGCTGAAATACAATTCACGCAGTGCCGGCGCGCGAAAACCATAGGCGTATGCCAGCCGCAGATCAAGGGACCTGGCGAGGGATAACTTCGTATTCAGCGATGGAATTGCAGGCGGCGCATCGTATACCGAGTTATAGTTGAATCGCAAACCCGGACGAATACTGACCGACCGCCATGCCTTGATCTCCGACGTCACAAAAAAAGCGTAGTCTGCAATGGAGCGATCCCCGTCAATGCGCTCGCCCGTGCCATTAGTGAGATTTATGTCGAAGCCCGGCTGCCATGAAAATCTTTCGGATGGTTTATAGAGAAACATTCCCCTCACCATCGCACTGCTGAACTTTGCCTCGTCCTGTTCGCCAGCGCCGATTGTCAGCCGGCGCTCACCCGTAGTCATGTCGATCGTAGTCGTCTGTGTTCGCCGGGAGTAATCCTGATATGAGGCAACGCCTGCAAATGACAAGCGCTCATTAATGTTCCCGTCAGCCTGCGCCATATGCATATACCGGTTTATACGGTATACCTTGTCGGTGGCGACATTCGTATTGATGTTGATATCACCCGCGGCTGTGATCGCTTCGTTCACGTAATTGAGCCGGTAACTCGCGGTAAGATCATCGTGGTCAAATCCCACGGATCCAGCACCCAGCCATTGGTCTTTGACATTCCATTCCTTTTTTCTCCTCCGAAAGCTTCCCTGCCACCCGCCGAAATCATTTCGGGTAACGGTTCCGGCCGCATTCCAGGTTTTGCCTCGCCACGTGACCCCTACGCTTTCATTGTGTACGCCCCGACCATCCAACAAGGCGTATTCTTTTCCAGCCGTCTCCTCCTGGATCCTCGCCTCAATGGTAACTTTTTTATCGTCGTATTTCTTCGAGATAATATTAATGACACCAGCCAGCGCGTCGGTTCCATAAATGACCGACATGGGCCCTTCGACGATCTCAATCCGTTCGATCGTGTTAATGTCTATCTGGTTAATGCTCTCCCGCGTTGCACCGCGATCCAGCAGCGGAACGCCATCCAGCAATATTTTCACGTTCTGGCCGCCCATACCCATCAGCGAAACATCGGACGTGCCCAACGTAAGGTCGTTCGAAAAACGCATGCCCAGTTCGGTCCTGAGCACACTTAGGATATCCGTTGCGCCACGCGACCTGATGCGGTCGTAGGTTATCGTGCGCACCTGGTATACCGATTTTTTAACCGACTGCGGCTCATACTGGCCTGTAACCACGACGTCGTCCAGTAATACGGTTTTAATGGAATCCTGCGCTGCGACAAAGGATGCCGTTGCCAGTACCACTGCGAAAGTCAAGAAATTTTTTTTCATACCACGGGCAGATCTTCAACCAGTTCTCGCCAGGCCTCACGCTCCGGAATACCGGGTTTCCGAAGACCGAAGAACTGCGCAACCATGTTTTTCTCCTTGTCAAAAAGCTCCACCGAAGTCACGACACCATCATCCGTCGGTTTCCTTACAACCCACGCGCTATGCACAAGGTCCATGCGCAGGTGCATATTGAAGTCCGGGTCGAGTACGTTGAGCCAGTTTTCCATTCCGCCGTGACCCCGTTCCAACACGCGAATGGTTCTCACCTTCCCCTGGTGGATCTGAATATTTCCGCGATTACCCGCGAAGATCATGATCGGGAATTTCGAAGCCGATGCCCCATCAAGGATCTGCCTGGGTGCTGTTGCCGGGGCCACGGGGTAGGTAAATTTACCGGCGGCGAGTTCCAGTGCGCGATAGCGATGAACATTGTGCTTTCGCAGCATCCCGAAGAAGTCGTGTGTATCCTTTAAAGAAGCCCATTCCGAAAGAAATGCGGATTCATCGATCGCAGATGAAAAAGCTTCCGTGGGGTAAGCTTGCATGGTGACGGGTTCCAGTTGATTGGGATGACGGAAATCTTCAATGATTTTCCGGTACGCTTTCTCGTCGCTTTGCTCCTGAATGAAAATCTTGATGATCGCTTCGCCCGAGTTGTCGAACACCTGAATGCTCTGCAACACACGGTCCTGTTTTTCCTCCCGCACGGCAAATGCATAGGTCCATGCCTGAAAGAATACCCGCAATTCCACCGGTCCGATTACCGTCGCCATTGCCCGTATCCCCTCTCCCATGATATCGATCTCCTGGAAGGAACCTTTGTGCTCGAGAATACAGGCATCGTTCCGCGTCAGTGACATGATACGACCCAGGGTTTTGAAGCTTAGCAATAACGACGGCCATGGCCCCTGGAGTTTTACTACGTTGTCCCCTGTCAGGGTTGAAAGCAATACGGCTTCGCTGGTACCCAGAGCTTTCGCTGCCTCGCGTATTCTTATCCCGGGCTTCGCCTGCTGAATGCCGCGCCATGCTTCCAGCAAAGATGATGGCCTGGTATCGGAAAGTGTGCTGATCGTCATAGTGATTACGTTATTGAAGTTAAGTTTTGTTGTACCTGTGTCTGCCTGCCGGGTGCCATCATTTCAAATGGTGCTTTGTCGTCGGGCTGCGGAATGATATAAGGACATTTATTGCAGGGATCGCTGAATACATTGACCTTGCAACAGAACGTTTCCTCGATATTGGATTTTGTAAAGACCTCCCGCGCCTTTCCTCCCGAGGTCACCTGGCCATCACGCAGAAAATAAAGTTGATCTGCAAACTGGATGGCCTGGTTCAGGTCGTGAATGATAGCCATCACACCGATGTTCCGTTCACACATGCGCTTCGCCAGACTGAACATATTTTGCTGTTGTGCGATGTCCAGACTCGCCGTGGGTTCATCAAGGAGGATATAGCGAGGAAATACTGTCTCCTCCCAGACCTGCGCCAATACCCTGGCGAGCTGTACCCGTTGTTTTTCACCGCCGGACAGGGTGAGATAGTTTCGATCTTCAAGATGTTCGATCCCGGTGAGGTTCATGACTTCGTGTACAATCCTTCCATTTTCCTTTTTCGAATGGCGATAACCATGGCGGCCCAGCATAACGATCTGTTGAACAGAAAAAGAGAAATAGACCGTCGTACACTGCGGCAACACAGCCCTGACCCGCGACAATTCAAGCGGCTTATAAACCTTTGCGTGTCTTCCGTTGAGGATCACATCACCCCGGTAGTGGGTGTGCTCCTGCGCCATTACTTTAAGCAAAGAGCTTTTTCCCGCTCCGTTGGGGCCTACAAGTGCCGTAAAAGTTCCCGGCTCCAGGGTAATACTGACATCATTCAGAATGACTTTCTGTTTCACCTGCAGCGATATGTTGGAAGCCTGTAACATCAGAGCTCGTTTTTATTTTTTGCTTTCAGCAGCAGGAAGATGAAGAAAGGCGCGCCGATCAGTGCCGTAACAATACCGATGGGGAGCTCTGAGGGGGCCACTAACGTGCGGGCCATCAGGTCTGCCACCAGAAGCAACAGCCCTCCCGTTAGCATGGATGCCGGAAGCACCATCCGGTTATCAGGGTAGAAGGATACCCGGATAACATGCGGAACGACCAGTCCCACGAAACCGATCATTCCTGCCATTGAAACACTAACACCGGCATTCAGTGCGCTGAAAAGAATGATGAGCCGTTTTGACCGCTCCGTATCCACACCCAGGTGAAAGGCTTCCGCTTCGCCCAGGGTAAGGGCATTCAGCGTGTTACCCTGTAGGGCCAGCATCATTGAAGAAAAAATGAGTACAGGACCGGCAATGTATAATTTATCCCATGACGCTCCGCCGAGGTCTCCCAAGGTCCAGAAGGTAAACGTGCGCAACTGGTTTTCATCTGCATGGAAGATTGCGAGACCGATCAACGCACCCGCAAGTGCATTCATGGCGACACCGGCAAGTACCATCACCGCGATGTTCGTCCTCCCGCGCTGATGGCTGAGCCTCAAAACAAAGAATGTAGCAGCGACGCCTCCGGCAAAAGCCACGACGGATAAGATGGAATCGTGCAACCATCCCGAGACAGGCAACGACATCGCGCCGCCAAAAACAATGCATATCACAACTGCCGCGGCGGATCCACCCGAAACACCGATAAGGCCGGGTTCCACGAGCGGGTTGCGAAATAATCCCTGCAGTGACGCACCGCTGGTTCCCAGTGCAGCGCCAATCAAAATCGTAAGCAGTATTCTTGGAATCCTGATAGTGCGAAGGACCACTTCATGCACTTCATCGATCCCGGTAAAAGATACCAGTCCTGCCTTGTGCAGCAGGGTACCCGCGACGTCGGATACCGGGATTGAGACAGCACCCACGGTCAGTGCGAACAACGATACCAGGAGCAGCGCGATGCTGAGACCGCCCAGTATAATCGCGCGGCGACAATCCCTTATCGAAGCTGCAACGTTCACCGGGAACCGAGTTCAGGGTGAAGCAATAGTACGAGTTCTTTTACAGCCTCGCCGAACCGCGGGCCGAAGTTTGTAAGCTTAAGACTCTCCAGGGCGACGATCTGTTTCTTCCTGCCTGCCGTGGTCTGGGCCACGCCGGGGATTTTCAAAACACCGTCCACCCCGCCGAGGCTTTCTATGCCTGTTGACACCATCAGCAGGTAATCTGGATTGGCTGCGATCAGCGACTCCGTGTTGAGCGGCTTATAACCGGACATTTCCGGAATCGCGTTGACAGCCCCTGCATAGTCGAGAATGCCGGCAAAGGTTTCCTTACCCGCTGCGCTGACTGTTGAGGTACCCCGGTTGTAGACGCACAGTACTTTCGGAACCTTCGATGTTTGTTGCAACAGCGCGGTGGCTTCGGACAATGCAGCTTCATTTCTAGCTACGAGCCTGTTACCTTCGTCTTCCCGTCCCAACGCCTTGGCTATTTGCAGTATGCACTTTCTGGTGTCGTCAAAATTATAGCGGGGTGCAACGATCACAAGTTTGATACCACTGGCGGATAAGTGACGCAGCACGTCATCTTCAACATATCCTTTTTCGGCGATGATCAATGCCGGTTTCAGACTGAGAATACCCTCCGCACCGATGCCGCTGCGGTATCCGATCGAAGGCAACTGTTGAATATGGGCCG